>NZ_JASJFE010000693.1:0-2406 GCF_030067735.1 Microcystis sp. M53598_WE2
TGTCAGTCTGTAGAGCGACCATAAGACCAGAACAGAGTAAATCTGTTAAGGCAGGTGCGGAACCCCGCAAGGGAAAGAAGCAGAAACCTAAATCGTGAGGTTTGGGAATCGCCGTCCGTTTTACGGCGGCGAGGATGTCAAAGATAATATCCACTAGAAACCCAATAACCGGCCATTTAGTAGCGGCATAAATCCAACCGATGCCCAAAATATCATAGACTTGGCGAAACACTTCCACATTTTGGAGGATAGTACCATCAGCCAGTACGGCGTGGATTCGTCCCATGGCTGCCGCGAAGGAAATACCGCCATTTTCCTCTGGATTATAGTTTTCGGCGGCAATATCGACAAAAGCAACTAATCCTCTCCCAGCATCCCGTTTTTGCAGAAAATTGACCTCGCGCAAGCAGAGGGGACATTCTCCATCGTAGAGGAGTTTAATTTTCCAAGAGGGCGATCGAGTAGAATTTTCTAAGGTATCAGCAGATGGAGTCGGTAAAGATGACATGATCTTCTAGGGATTTTCTTTTCAGTGGTCGGTGAGGGGTTGAGAAGTGGGGAGTGGGGAGTGTCAAGGCAATTTATCAGATTGGACGGTATCACTCTCTATTGGTTCTCGATCGTTGCGTTTTGAGAAACCCCAAGCAAAGAGGACAGCAATTAAACTAATCATAATCCATTCCGGCGGCACAAAATCGGGACTAATCACCCGCAACAGCAATCTTAAACCCACCAAACCGACGGTGACAAAACCAGCATCTTCTAGGTGGGTGTATTCTTCCAACCAGCGAATAAATAAACCCGCCATAAAGCGCAGGGTAACTACTCCGATCGTACCACCAAGCAGGATCAACCAAGTATCATCGGCCACGGCGATGGAAGTGGTGACACTATCGAGGGAAAAAGCTAAATCAGTAACGGCAATTAGGGGGATAGCTTGCCAGAGAGAGTGAAACTGGAGACTATGATGGCTGTGATCCTTGTCTTCAGGGGAGGCAAAGTAATTAAAGACTAACCAGAGCAAATATACTGCTCCCAAAAGTTCAAACTGCCAGTATTTAACCACCCAGGTGGCAGTAAGAATCAAGATCATACGGAGAATATAGGCGAAAACTAAGCCAATATTCAAGGCCTGACGTTGACGCTGATGATCTCCTAATCCCTGTGCTATGGAAGCGAGAGCAATGGCGTTATCTGCTGATAATACCGCTTCTAGGGCAATGAGAACCAACAGAATTAACGGGGTTTTTAGACTAAGGGTTAGAGATGAATCAAGGAGCGAGTCTAACATTGAGGCCGCAGGTAAAAATAAATGTAATCATGGCAATACCTCAGCTTAACGCTTTTACAACTTTCTTTTCTAGGGGAGATAACCGTCATCGGGGTGGGGAGATATGAAGTCTTGTAACGAAATGATGCAGAGGACCCCGATGATGTCGGAAAGTATTGGATGAATATCTTTATGAGGAGATAATCAGCAATGCTTTCTGATACTCAAGTTTTAGTCGCTCTGGTAATTGCTTTAATCCCCGGGATTTTGGCTTTTCGTCTAGCGACGGAACTTTATAAGTAAAGTCGCTTTCAATAAACCCTGATCCCGTCTGACCTAGCTATAGGATAGACCGATTGGGGTTTTTTCAGTGATCAGTCATCAGTTACCAGTTATCAGTGATTGGGTGTAACTTGAAAGTAATTAGCCACTTTTCTGACCGATTTTACTTATACTCATAAATCTATGACCGCAGGAACACGAAACCAAACCGACAAAAAAACACGAAAAAAGCCAAAAAGCGGCAATAAATCCCAAAACTGGCAAGTTATCGAGATTTGGCTGCGAATTATTGCCTATAGCGCTCTTTCCATCACGGCAGTTTTTGCGATCGCTCGTTTGCTACCTTACCAACAGATCCAACAGACAAAACTGGAAGAAGTGCGTTTGGCAGCCCAGGAAAAGGAGGAACGGGTTAATCAATTGCGAGATCAATTTACTCGCAGCTTTGATCCTAGTCAAGCGCGGCAAGTGATGGGGGAACAAAGTCCCCGACGGGATCCTAATCAAAGACGCATTTTTTGGGTTTCTCAGTAGATTAGCTGCCCGTGCATCTCAATTACTTGTTAAGACTTCAGGGGAGAGGAGAGAGCCACAGAGTCGGTCTGAGCATTTGTCAGGATAAAACTAATGACCACAGCGACACAATTCTTAAGCATTGCTGCCTTGACAAAAGAGGATTATTATGGGTGCATCTGAATTTTGAAGAAATATCTATAGGACATTTTGGGCGCACGCGGTGCGCCCCTACCATTGGCGCGATAATAAATATTATTGTAGGGGCGAATTGCATTCGCCCTCTTTGAATAAGTAGGGAGGCACAATTATTTGTAGGATGGGTTAGCGGTAGCGTAACA
>NZ_JASJFE010000272.1:0-6735 GCF_030067735.1 Microcystis sp. M53598_WE2
ATCTTTCGGATTAGGATGGTTTTTCATGGTGGTTAACATTGCCTGTCGCAACGCCTGGGCCTTATCTAGTTTTTTCTCTTGCCAATTGCGATAAAATTCAGTCATTAAACTTGCTGTAGGTGCATCGGGAACTGACCATAAAGAAACAATAATACTTGGCACTCCTGCGGTAATTAAAGAACGGGATAATCCGATTACACCATCTCCAGTAATGCGTCCCCTTCCCGTATCGCAAGCACTTAAAACCACTAATTCCGCATTCAGTTTTAAGTCGAGAATTTCATCAGCAGTAAGTAAACCATTATCATTACCAGAAGGTGCAAGAGCGATCGCACCGGGTACTCCTAATCCTTTAAAATCATCTAATAAACCATGGGTTGCTAGATGAATAATTCTGGCTTGAGGTAATTGGGAAAGGATAGCTTTTTTAGTGGCTTGGTTGCCTGTTAAAGCTTTAGTATTGAGTAGTTTAGCAATAGTAATAGCTTCGTTTTCTGCTGCTGGTAAGGGATTAAGTTGTTCTGGTGGTTCGCCAATTTTGATAGTTACTTTTGGCATGGTAGGATTGCCGACAACGACAAGTCCTTTCGGGTTAGCTTGTTGAACTTTTACTCGTTGTTTTTGGGTTAAGTCTAACACTTGAATGGCGGGTGCAGTGAGAATTGTGTGTTTTTCAATTAGGTATTTGCCATTAGCATCTTGTAAAGCAGGAAAAGGTACTAAAAAGAGTTCTCCTTGAGGCATGAAAATAACATGAGCGTTAGGATCGGTGGGGAGTAAATCCGCAATAGGTTCTATAAGTAATTTGTGGAGTTGTTTTAATTGATTTTTTGCTTCAGAGTCATCAAGCGGCACTACTTCGATACTACTTCTTCCCCTAACTCCGATTGATTGGCGAGTGCTAGTAACAAAATTTTCTAGAGAGGTATTGAAGAATTGTTGCAGATTTACTTGTCGAAATTCTACTTGACCCGTTGGTTGAACAACCCAAATATATAGGTTCAAATCATTATTTTCCCCAACAATTGAATATTCAACAAGGGTGGCATTTTGCTCCTTAGCAATTTTTTGGATTTGCTGAATACTCGGAGATTCAGGAGAAGGTTGCTTATCCGGATTATCTGATATTTTTCTAGCTAATAGTTCGACAAAAGCCCTAGCTCTGCCTCTTTCGGCAATCTCAAGAGCCTGATTCATTTTTTGTTGAGCAATCAAGACTTCTTGTAACATACGATAGCTGGAAGTCTGCCTCTCAAAGATAGAGACTTTATCAGTATCAGTTAAGTCTTGTCGTCGCACGGATTCAAAAACCTTAACAGCATCAAAAAGGTATCTTTCAGCCTTTTCATATTCTCTTATATTGCCGTAAAGTCCTCCAATATTGTTGAGAATGATACCTTCTTCAGCAGGAGCACCCACTTTTTGTATAATTCCCAAAGCTTGTTGGTAGGATTCTAAGGCTTTGGGGTATTCTCTCCGATTGCGGTAAATTTCTCCGATATTGTTGAGAGTTTTGCCTTCTCCAGTGCGATCATTCATTTCTCGCTCAATTGTTAAAGCCTGCTGGTAGTATTCTAATGCTTTGGGGTAATCTCTCATATTGCCGTAAACTGCCCCAATATTATTGAGAGTTTTGCCTTCTCCAGTGCGATCGGGCAATTCTTGGAAAATTGTCAAGGCTTGCTTGTAATATTCTAAAGCCTTTTCCAAAGCCTTAGGGTATTGTTCCTGACTGCGATAAACTAACCCAATATTATTAAGAGTTTTTCCTTCTCCAGCGCGATCACCCACTTCTTGCAAAATTGCCAAAGCTTGCTGGTAATATTTTAAAGCATCGGGATACTGTCCCAGCTCTTGGTAAATTTCCCCCATATTGCTGCGAGTGATTCCTTCTCCAGTGCGATCGGGCAATTCTTGGAAAATTGTCAAGGCTTGCTGGTAATATTTCAAGGCTTGAGAGTATTGTCCCTGACTGTGGTAAACTCCCCCCATATTATTGAGAATTCTTCCTTCCACAAGGCGATCAACCGCTTTTTCTATAATCGCTAAGGCTTGCTGGAAAGAGTCTAAAGCATCGGGGTACTGTCCCAAATTGCGGTAAACTAACCCGATATTGTTGAGGATGTTTCCTTCTCCAGCAAGATCGCGCAATTCTCGTTTAATGGGCAAAGCTTTCTGGTAGTATTCTAAAGCCTTGGCATAGTTTCCCAATTTGTCGTAAACTGCGCCAATATTGTTAAAGGTAAAGCCTTCCCAAGATCGATTTTTCACTTCTTGAAAAATCGGTAAGGCCTGTTGGTAGTATTCTAATGCTTGAGGGTACTGTCCTTGGTTCCAATGAACGAACCCAAACCCGTGAAGAGTGATACCTTCTCCATTGCGATCATTCACTTCTCGCGTAATTGGTAAGGCTTGTTGATAGTATTCTAACGCTTTAGAGTGCTGTCCCAAATTCTCGTAAACTCCCCCAAGATTGTAGAGAACTTTTGCTTCCGAAGGACGATCACCGATCTCTTGAAATATCGTTAACGCTTTCTCCCAAGATTCAATTGCGGCTGGATATTGATTGGTTTGATATTGCTGAATTCCTTGTTGTATCAGTCTATCAGTTTCCGCTTTCCTGTCCGATTGGGTTTGCGCCAAAGCTGAAGAAGTCAACGACACCCAGAATGCAGGAATAGTAACTGTCCCTGTTATAGCGAGAAAAGTAAGAAACAAGTATATCAATCTTTGTGATTTTGTTATATCATTTTTGCGGTAATTCATGGCTATATAATTGTAGGATTTACTAATATAAAATTAAAAGGTTAGCGCCTGGGATCAGTAACCTCAAAACTAATCGACATAGCAGCCATCTGTCGAGTATCAATCTGACGCACTCTTGAATTAGAAACTGTCCCACTTCTCCGACTACCCCCATCTAAATCATCCAGAAGGCTAGAAATCGCCTCATCCGGCTGAGTTAAATCTAT
The DNA here is from genome assembly GCF_030067735.1 of Microcystis sp. M53598_WE2. Lineage (NCBI taxonomy): Bacteria > Bacillati > Cyanobacteriota > Cyanophyceae > Chroococcales > Microcystaceae > Microcystis > Microcystis sp. M53598_WE2. The sequence goes on from NZ_JASJFE010000272.1 coordinate 2,973, forward strand.
AGGTGTCCCTCTCAGATTATCCCCCCTCTCTGTAGCTAAAACCGGCAACAATTCCACAGCTTTGGTTAAAGGAGTAGTAGTAGCAATAACCAACACTTCCGCTATTCCCGTTTCACCCGCTACCTTAAATTTATACCTTTCCCCTCGATTTCGATCGGGAATCTGAATTTTTTCCCCCGGAGTCACAGGAGAATTATCTCCCGTCCCCGGTAAAGGCGAAAGCACGGTAAGCGTCCCATCTACGCTAATAAGTAAAACAGTAATAAGTAGTCGTGCAAAATTAATTTCTTGGTTAGGATAGGCAATCATGCCAAAGGCAAAAGACAAGAGCTAGTGAGATATGTGTAATTAATTTTGCCTAGGGACTTATAGAGAGGAACTAACTCGTTATTTTGTACGAGAAATTGTACTTGAGTCCCCTGCTTGATTTTTTGCGCGTTACTGGTTAAACCGCGCACCCCTCTGTTTTGACTGAAACTGCCTGACTTTGCACCCCTAACCGTAAACGATTCTGCCACCAATTGGCCACCATCTACCGCTTCCATCGCCGCAGCTACACTCAAGCGAGAGGAAGTCGCATTGAGGGTTAGCTTGACTAACCTCGCTGCTAACAAGGATTTTAGTTTCGCTTGCAATCGTTTGACTCCATCAGTTACACTTTCTCCTGAAATCCCAGCTGAACCCGGAATCAGATCCGCAGCCAGAGAAAATAGAGCCAGACTACCTATTTCTGGTAAGGGAGTCACTTTAAGTTTCTGCAATTGTTGATAGTAAGCGGGAGTCACTCGACCCAGAATATAGTGGATATCTGTCTCATCTGAGGAAACCGCTTCGATGGATTTAATCCCTTGTAAAGCTTGCTTGGCTGCTGCTTGTTCCTGTCCTAAGGAAGCATCTAAGGCAATTCGGAGAGTTAAATTACTGGGAATGGCCCGCAATCGCTCTTGAAGTAGAGTCCCGGAAGCAATATTATCTCTTGTCTGCATCAGTTTCCCTTTAGCTGTCAACTCTTGACGGGACTCTATCTGAACTTGACCTCGTTCTTTCCCTTCCCCATCCACTAAAGTTAAAATTGCCCCCCGACCGAATGCTGCTAAGGTACGCGGATCGATCCCTCCCAAAAACAGATCCACCCGATTTCCCTGCACTTGAGTGACCACAGCTTCAGCAGGGATTTTCTGATCTGGTTTGAGAAAATAAACCGCTTGCTGGCTGTTGTTACTTCCCTCCCTAGTATTAAATTCCGGTTGCTGTAATAAACCAGCCGTCGGGAAATATTCCCGTAAAATGCGATCGGTAGTAGCCGTCGCACTTATCATTACTTGACTAACTGAATCGCCTCCGGTTTGCTGCCAGAGATAGCGAGTCAAGGTATATGTAAAGATACCGGCAGCCGTATCGCCAAAGGAAGCATCGATCGCCGCTTGGTCATTTCTAGCAGCCGCGAGCATTATGCCTTTGGGAACGCCTTTTTTTCGCTCTGTGGCCAAGTCTGAAGCGGTCAAGTTGAGTCTGGACATCAGTTGTTTTTGATATTCCTGTTCCTGGGGACTTGCTAACAGTTGGATGTTAGAGTTTTCAGTCCGGTTTAACTCCTTTAACTCCCGATTTCCAGGGCGAGATCGCACTGTTAAGATGCCTTTTCTTGCCCCTCCAGAGTGACAACTATCCAGAACAAAAGTGACATTTTCTGTATTAATTGCTTGCATTAACAACCACAAAGTATGACCTGTAATATCATTAACTTTTCCTCCTTTATTGGGATAACCTGGAGGCAGAATGCTATCAACAGGAACAATCGTGCTAACTTGCCCATCTTGAAAAATTTGATCGGGATCAAAAACTTGAGAACCATGACCAGAAAAGTGAAAAACTACCACATCACCGGGTTGCGCCCATTGAATTAAATGCTCTTCAAACGCTTGTAGGATATTCTCACGAGTTGCTTCATGATCAGTTAAAAGCAAGATTTGATCGGACTGAAATCCAAAACGGTGAATGAGTAATTCCTGTTGTAGTTTGACATCATTGACTGCGCCTTCAAGGGCTATCCATCTAGTATCGGGGTAATTATTAACACCCACTAATAATGCCCGTTTACGAGGTGTATTCTCTGCCAGTACGCTACGATAAAGAATGGCTCGCTGTTTCAATTCCAACTGGCTCAATCCTAAAGTTGCTAATAAAGAACCAGTCAGGGATAGTAATTGCCTACGCTTAATTCTAGTCATAAAATTTCCCTACCTATTTAATACTACCAAATCTTGATACTGAAAGCATTTATTATTGTGATTTTGGGGGAATTTGCCCGGCCGTTAAGGTGACAATTTAGCCATCTTTTAAAATGCTGATAGACTCTCCTAGATCGCTATTCTCACACCAGCATCGATTTTCTGATGCAGTTCTGTTAAGGTGGATTCAGTCATTTGAGTTACAGATAGATAATCCAAGTATCGCATAAGGGTAAATACAACTGGGTCACGTTAATAAGCTAAGACGCATTTAAACCGCTTATTCTTAGATTAGCCGAACCTCCCCCAATCCCTTTACTGTTGCCTTTTGCCTCTTGCCTTTTGCCTCGTCTCAACAAGCAATTTAAATTACGAACAGCTTACGTCCCCGCTCATAACGACGACGAACCACATCTTCGGGAATATTATGCCACTGGCTACCTTTCTGTCAACTCTCTCTAAAGACTGATGATTTCCTCCTCTTCTTTTGTGTGTACTTTGTCCGCCTAAATCTTTTAAACTAGAAACATCGGAACTCAATACTGGAGAAACTTCTTATGTCGGAAACCTCTTATCTTTAATTCCACCCACTTACTTAGGAAATCACCATGGAACTTGAGCAACGAATAGCCGATTTTTATGACTCCTCTAGTGGACTGTGGGAAAGGATTTGGGGCGAACATATGCACCATGGTTACTACGGTCGCGGTGGCAAGATTAAACTCGATCGCCGTCAGGCACAAATTGATTTAATAGAAGAATTATTAACTTGGGGTGGTGTCACCGGCGCTAATCAGATTCTCGATGTGGGTTGTGGTATTGGTGGCAGTAGCCTTTATCTGGCCGAAAAATTTCACAGCCAAGCGGTGGGGATTACCCTTTCCCCGGTACAAGCCGCTAGAGCCAGCCAAAGAGCGCAAGAGTTCAATTTAGAAGAAAAAGTCAGTTTTTGTGTGGCTGATGCCCTAAAAACCCCTTTTCCTGAGAATAATTTTGATCTGGTCTGGTCATTGGAAAGTGGCGAACATATGCCCGATAAAAGGCAATTTCTGCGGGAATGTTATCGGGTTTTGCAGCCCGGGGGGACTTTTTTGATGGCCACTTGGTGTCATCGTCCCACCACTTCCCTGGCTGGTAATTTAACGGAAGGGGAGATTAAACTATTAAACGAGATTTATCAGGTTTATTGTCTCCCCTATGTGATTTCTTTGCCAGAATACGCCGATATTGCCCGTGAAATTGGCTTTCAAGACCTAAAAACCGATGATTGGTCCCTATCGGTGGCCGCTTTTTGGGATGTGGTGATTGACTCGGCCCTAACCACAGATGCGATCGCTGGTTGGTTAGCAAGCGGTTACACTACTATCCAAGGAGCTTTATCTTTAGGGTTAATGCGGCGCGGTTACGAGTCGGGTTTAATTCGTTTTGGCTTACTGCAAGGGAAAAAATAAAGGCCGATCTCTCCATTTCCTTTTAACAAAACTTAACAATTATTGGCAAAATTTTGCTTGCTTTTGTGGGGAGATTTTGAG
>NZ_JASJFE010000430.1:0-2054 GCF_030067735.1 Microcystis sp. M53598_WE2
ACACCAACACCAGCAGTAACTAAGGCAGCCGCACCAAGAATAATCGGGATAATAAAGATCATGACCGAAAAGCTCCTAGTCTATTCAGTTTTGTAAAATTCTACCAACATAGTTAAAAAAAAATCAAGGATTGTATCGGTAGAATTACGGCCCTCTTATTCTTTGTGTGATAAGTTTAACTTATATAGAAGTGATCAATCTTTGTGTCCTTTGTGTCTTTGTGGTTCGTTCCATGCACTCACCAGCAGGACTGTATTTTAGAATAGATTTTACCTACCGAATCCAAGAGAGCCGAATCACTGAATAGCTGATAGCTGGTAGCTGAGGATTTATAACTTGCGTTCGTAACTTAACAAGGTATTTTTTAATAACATTGCCACTGTCATCGGACCGACACCCCCGGGGACAGGAGTAAGATAACTAGCCACTTCTAAAACCCCAGCATAGTCCACATCTCCCACCAAACGGTCAGCGACACGATTAATACCCACATCCACCACCACCGCACCAGGTTTTACCATATCCGGGGTGATTAAATTCGCTTTACCGACCGCAGGTACTAAAATATCGGCACTTCTGGTTATTTCTGCCAGATTTTCCGTGCGCGAGTGAGCAATAGTCACCGTAGCGTTTTCCTCCAATAACATTAAAGCTAAAGGTTTCCCCACTAGAATACTGCGACCCAGCACCACCGCGTGCTTACCAGCTATGGGAATATTATATTCTTTCAGCAGTGCCATGACCCCCGCAGGAGTACAACTGCGGATACAGTCCTCACCTCGCACTAAACCGCCTAAATTGAGAGGATGTAAACCATCAGCATCTTTTTTCGGGTCAATTTGGTAGAGAAGGGAAACCGCATCTAAATGCTTAGGTAAGGGTAATTGAATTAAAATCCCGTCCACCCGCTCATCTTGATTGAGACGGACAATTTCCGCTAAAATTTCTAGTTCACTTGTATCGGTGGGAAAATGACGACCAAAAGAGGCCATGCCGATTTTAGTACAAGCTTTCTCCTTATTGCGGACATAAACGGCACTAGCAGGATTATCCCCCACCATCAACACCGCTAACCCCGGAGGTCTTCCCATTGGAGATTTTAGCGTCTGGATGCGCTCTCCTAGACCAAGCTGGATTTTTTGAGCTAAGGCTTTCCCGTCGAGAATTTGGCAAGTAGTTACGGACATTCTATGATAATACCGAGAACAAAAATCTTTCGGATCCATTCTATGGTCAAAAAGATTGGCTAATGGCACTCGTTAAGGTTAAAGCAAGAATGTCTATCCAGACTCGTGTAGGGCGCATCAGCAGTTTATTATTATTGCTAGGGTTATTCGGTTGTAGTACCCTTGCTGACCTCGGTATTGCCGTTCCCTACATCGGTGATCCTCCCCTAACAGCGATCGAGCAATTACAGGAAAAACCAAAAGGCACTTTAGTTTATCTTAGGGGAACCGTGAGCAATTATGCCCCTTTTTTAGCGGGAGGAGCCTATCTTTTGCAGGATAAGTCTGGTAAGATTTGGATTCGCACCAATAGCAATAAATTACCCCGTCAAGGCGAAGAAATCGTCATTAAGGGCAAAATTGACTTTGAGGCTATTCCCCAGGGTTCCCAAACCGTTAACGAATTGTATGTGGTGGAATTAGAACAGATGGATGCAGTAGCGGTTAATTCTCTTCCTACTCCCTCCCCGTCCCCAGAAATTAAACCCTCCCCCACCTCAGAAGTTAAACCCCCAGAAAACAATTCTCCCCCGGTCTCCACTAAACCCCTCGAAAATCCCCGACAGGTGACAATTCCCAGCGCAGCTGAAACGAAACCCCCAGAAACTCCCGTCGTTACCCCCGTTAAACCCAATCCACCCGTGCAACCCGTCGCAGAAGCGATTCCCCCCAAACCCCCCGCAGTGGTTAAACCCGTCCCAGACCCCCTCGATGCCTTCTTTTTACCCCATAAACAAAGCGAGAAAAACAGTAAACAGTAAACAGTAAACAGTAAACAGTAAACAGTAAACAGTAAACAGTAAACAGTAAACAGTAGCGGGGCAAACA
>NZ_JASJFE010000649.1:0-2466 GCF_030067735.1 Microcystis sp. M53598_WE2
GGGGCAAAATCAGTTCTCTAGAAGCCTACCAAAAAATTAAAGCCCTCTGGAAAGACTTAAAACAGAGCAAAAAAGGCCTAGGCATTGGGGAAAATCCCTTTCAAAAAGATGATGATACCTAAAGGGTAATCAGGAAAAATCTCCTCGCTTGATAAAAAATACTGGGACAGAAATATTTTCTGCCCCATAGAATTAGATAAGCAAACGCTTAAAAATTACCGTGATTTTGGATGGCAGTTTCTAATTTTGCCACCACTTCCTCGACGCTAATTACTCCTAAATCGCCCGTGGCACGGGTGCGAATACTTAAACTATTACTTTCCATTTCTTTTGCCCCCACCACTGCCATCACGGGGATTTTTGCAGTTTCAGCATTGCGAATCATTTTACCCAAACGTTCGCCACTGGTATCGGTTTCGGCGCGAATTCCTAACAATTGCATTTTCGCTGTCACCTCTTTAGCGTAATCCAATTGAGTATCACTAACCGGTAATAATCGTATCTGGACAGGGGCTAACCAAAGAGGAAAATCGCCTGCGTATTCTTCGATTAAAATACCGATTAAACGTTCCAAAGAACCAAAAGGTGCGCGATGAATCATCACCGGACGTTTACGATTACCATCTTCAGCAACGTATTCTAACTCAAAACGTTCGGGTAAATTATAATCTACCTGTACCGTTCCTAACTGCCATTCTCTTTCGAGGGCATCTTGGAAAATAAAGTCTAATTTTGGACCATAAAAAGCCGCTTCTCCGGGGGCTTCAAAATAATCCATCCCCAAAGTTTGCACCGCTTTTCTAATCGCTGATTCTGCCTTTTCCCAAGCTTCATCGGAACCGATATACTTATCCGATTCGGGGTCACGAAAACTCAATCGCGCCTTAAAATTCTTTAATTGTAAACTCTTAAACACCGTCAAAATTAAATCAACAACGCTTAAAAATTCCTTGTCTAATTGTTCGGGAGTGACAAACAAATGGGAATCATCGACGGTAAAACCGCGAACTCTAGTTAATCCTCCCAATTCTCCCGATTGTTCGTAACGGTAAACTGTACCGAATTCTGCCAGACGCATCGGCAATTCCCGATAGGATCTCAAATCACTTTTATAGATTTGAATATGAAAAGGACAGTTCATCGGTTTGAGGACAAATCCTATTTCCTTACTAGCAGATTCCTCATCGTGCGCCATCATGGGAAACATATCTTCTTTGTACTTTTGCCAGTGACCGGAAATTTTAAACAAATCGACGCGAGCAATATGGGGAGTAACTACGGGTAAATAACCGCGTTTTAACTGTTCTTTTTTGAGAAAATCTTCTAACAAAGAACGAATTAAAGTTCCTTTCGGTGTCCATAAAGGCAATCCCGGCCCGACAGAATCAGAGAAAATAAATAAACCTAATTCTTTGCCTAATTTGCGATGGTCCCGTTTGAGGGCCTCTTCCTTGCGGCGCTTGTATTCGGCTAATTGTTGGGGATTTTCCCAGGCTGTGCCGTAAATGCGCTGTAATTGGGCTTTATTCTCATCCCCGCGCCAATAAGCACCCGCTACCGTCTCTAATTCGATCGCTTTTGGGTCTAGTTCGCTTGTATTATCTAGATGCGGACCGGCGCACAAATCCCACCAAGCGTCACCAAGATGATAAAGGGTGATGGGTTCTTGAATTCCCGCCAGAATTTCCAGCTTATAGGCTTCATTAATCGCTTTAATGCGCTTTTCCGCCTCTTCCCGAGAAACTTGCTCGCGAATGACCGGCAGTTTTTTATTGATAATTTTGACCATCTCTTTTTTGATGTCCTTGAGATCCTTATCGGTAAAAGGTTCCGGCACATCAAAATCGTAGTAAAATCCGGTTTCAGTCCAAGGCCCGATAGTAACTTGGGCTTTCGGGAATAATTTCTGCACCGCCATGGCCATAACATGGGAGGTGGTGTGACGAATGCGCTTGAGGTGGTCGGATTCGCTGGTTTTCGGTAGTTTAATCGGGGCTTGGTTATCCATATCTCTTCAATTTACACCTTCTCTATTCTCTATTTTAATGGTAAAAGGAGTCTTTAGTCAGGAAAAAAATCAAGATAGATATCAATGCCATTTACCCTCATCTCTAATCTCTAAACCCTCATCTCTATTTCCCGATGAAAAAACTAATTTTATCCTGTTTATTTTTGGGATTGGTTGCTTGTAATCCCTCAGTTAACACCACCGATAACCAAAAACCCAAGGTAATCTCCACCAGCACAATTATCGCCGATTTAACCGCACGAGTGGGCGGTGAAGAAATTGACCATCAAGACATTTTAAAACCAGGGGATGATCCTCACGTTTATGAACCAGTTCCCGCCGATAGTGTCGCTTTAGAAAAAGCCGATTTAATTCTCTATAACGGTTATAATCTCGAACCGGGGTTAATTAAAATGATCAATTCTACGGCAGTTAAAGCTAAAAAAGTGGCTGTGGGA
>NZ_JASJFE010000804.1:0-1783 GCF_030067735.1 Microcystis sp. M53598_WE2
GGCGATCGCTGTGATGGTTCCCTGATTGAAAATGCGATTAGTCGGTTGGATAGTTTAGATAAAATTGCACAATTAAAAAATCCTGAAGAGTTTGGAACTACGGATGAGGAACGGCTTTATAATGTGGCGTTGCGGTTATCAATTAATTGGATTAATCGGGTTTTATTTCTCAAACTATTGGAAGCGCAATTAATTAAATATCATCAAGGCGATCGAGATTTTGCTTTTCTCAATTTGGCGAAAGTTCCCAGTTATGATGATCTCGATAGTTTGTTTTTTGATGTGTTAGCCAGGGAGACAAATAAGCGCGAGGCTAAGGTTAAAACGACTTTTGCTCATGTACCTTATTTAAATAGTTCGCTATTTGAGCCAACGGAGACGGAACAGCAAACGATTTTTATTGGCAATTTGCGGGAGCGAACTTTACCCATTTTTACAGCGACGGTGCTAAAAGATAATCAGGGTAATAAGCGAGTAGGTGAGTTAAATGCGTTGGCTTATTTGTTTGAGTTTTTGGATGCTTATAAATTTGATCGAGATGAGTTAGAAAATCCTCAAGAAGATAGCGAAAAGTTAATTAATGCTTCGGTGTTGGGGTTAATTTTTGAAAAGATTAATGGTTATAAGGACGGTTCTTTTTATACACCGAGTTTTATTACCATGTATATGTGTCGGGAAACGATACGAAGAGCGATCGTGCAGAAGTTTAATGAAGTAAAAGGCTGGAATTGTCAAACTTTAGATGATTTGTATGAACGAATTGAGGATAAAAGAGAGGCGAATACTATTATTAATAGCCTGAAGATTTGCGATCCGGCGGTGGGTTCGGGACATTTTTAGTTTCAGCTTTGAATGAGATAATCGCGATTAAGAGTGAGTTACGGGTTTTATTAGATAGTTCGGGTAAGTCGCTAAAAGATTATCGGGTAGAGGTGCGAAACGATAAGTTATTGGTTTATGATGATGAGGGGAATTTATTTGCTTATCATCCGAATAATAAAGAAAAGCAACGGGTACAGCAAGCCTTATTTCATGAGAAACAGACGATTATCGAGGGGTGTTTATTTGGGGTGGATATTAATCCTAATTCCGTGACGATTTGTCGCTTGCGGTTATGGATTGAGCTTTTAAAAAATGCTTATTATCGAGAGGATGGCAATTTAGAAACTTTGCCAAATATTGATATTAATATCAAGTGTGGTAATTCTTTGATTAGTCGCTTTGCTTTGGATGTGGATGTTAAACAGGTTTTACAGAAGCAGAAGTTTAGTATTGAGGAATATCGCAATGCGGTACAGACTTATCGCAATGCGGAAAATAAGGAACAAAAGCGGGAGATGGAAACGCTGATTGCTAAGATTAAGGCTGGGTTTAGTGCTAATTTATTAATTAGTGATCCTAAGAAGGTGAAGTTACGTCAATTACAAGGGGAACTTTATAATCTGGAAAATCAGGGTTTATTGTTTGAGGAGACTAAGACGGAGCAAAAAGCGCGGGAGAAAAAAGTAACTAAGTTAAATAATGAGATTGATAAGCTAACTGCTGAAATTGCAGATATTGAAAGCGGTAAGCTGTATAATAATGCTTTAGAATGGCGGTTTGAGTTTCCTGAAGTGTTGAATGATAACGGAGATTTTGTTGGGTTTGATGTGGTGATTGGGAATCCTCCCTATGTACCGTCAAAAAATCTAGATGAAAAAGAGAAAGCTTTATATTATGAACATTACAAGACTACAGAATATCAAATTAATACCTTTGGGATATTTACTGAGTTAGGCATAAA
>NZ_JASJFE010000127.1:0-1978 GCF_030067735.1 Microcystis sp. M53598_WE2
GATTACAAATAAAACTGACTTTTTGGGCAAATTCCTGTAAATTGGCGTTAAATAGCAAGTTTTCTGGCTTAAATTCTCCATAATAGGGGGCGCGAGGATAGAGAAAATCCTCCTTGCGGCGATCGGGGAGATTTGGGTTATCATCGTTAGGAGGATTCTGATTCATAGGGCGACGGCGGGTAATTTTGCGGAATTTCTTTAGATTTTTCGGTAATGGGAATGGGAGATAATATCAGTTGTTGGCTATCATTGGGGATTTAAGTAAAAACTGGGCCGATTCGCCAAAAGTTGAACCCTGGGATCGTGACACTTTTTGGTTATAGGTTAAGATTCGGTCGCAAAATGTTGGCAGTTATCTTTAAGCTGCAATTATACATTATTTTTTTCAACGATCATCTCCCCGATGATATAAATTTTTTGTCTAGGTTGATCGCCAAAATTTACTCCACTATCCGATTAACCATCGATTTTCGTTTATCAATGCCGAGGATGATAACTATGGAAAAACTCTATGAAGGTAAGGCCAAAATTCTCTATCAAACCGATGATCCCGATATTCTCCTCACTTATTACAAAGACGATGCCACCGCTTTTAATGCCCAAAAACGCGGGCAAATTGTCGGCAAAGGAGAAATTAACTGTACTGTCTCCACTGCCCTATTTCAATGGTTAGAATCCCTAGGAATACCTACCCATTATATTGATCGCCCTAGTTCTAGGGAAATGCGCGTCAAGGCGATTAAAATTATTCCCTTGGAAGTAGTAGTCAGAAATATCGCCGCCGGGAGTTTGTGCAAGCAAACGGGATTAAAGGAGGGGAAAGTTTTACCTTTTCCTCTTGTAGAATTTTACCTCAAGGATGATGCTTTGGGCGATCCTTTGTTAACGCCCGATCGCATAAAAGTGATCGATATTGCCAGCGAGGAGCAAGTCAATCAGTTACGAGATTTAGCCCTGCAAATCAATCAATATCTGCAAGAATTTTTCGATAAGTGCCAGATTATTCTCGTCGATTTCAAGTTAGAATTTGGAGTTGATAAAACGGGCAAAATTTATCTAGGTGATGAAATTAGTCCCGATACCTGTCGTCTCTGGGATAAAACCCAAGAGGATGCCCAAGCGCGTATTCTCGATAAGGATCGTTTTCGTCGCGATTTAGGAGATGTGGAAACTGCCTATCAACAAGTACAAGCAAGAGTTTTACAACAGATAGAGAGTTTATAAATTTAGGGTGTGTTAGCGAGCGCGTAACGCACCTTAATTGAGATTAGCAATTTAATAATTTATGTCAAGAAGAATTATCGGGTTAACAGGGGGAATAGCCTGTGGTAAATCCACGGTTTCCAATTATTTAGAAAATATCTACAAAATTCCTGTCCTTGATGCGGATATTTATGCCCGGGAAGCAGTGGAAAAAGGTTCGGCAATTTTAGAGAGAATTTTTCAGCGTTATGGCAGAAAAGTTAAAACTGAGGATAATTCCCTTAATCGCCAACAGTTAGGAGAGATTATTTTTAATAATCCCGAGGAAAAAATCTGGTTAGAAAGTCAGATTCATCCCTACGTTAGAGAATGTTTTAAGCGGCATTTAGAGCAGTTAGAAGTACCGATAGTTGTCTGTTCTATTCCTTTATTATTGGAAGCCAAATTAACCCATTTAGTCACAGAGATTTGGGTGATTTCTTGCAGTTTCGAGCAACAAATTCAACGCTTAATGACTAGGAATAACTTAACTAGGGAACAAGCGATCGCTCGGATTAATAATCAAATGCCTTTAGCCGAAAAAATTGCCTTAGCTGATATTGTTTTAGACAATTCCGGGGATTTAGAAGCTTTATATACCCAGATCGATCGAGCTATAAGTAGCTGGTTAGAATTAAATTGAAGATAGATTTTGGGTTCGATCCCCCCTTAATCCCCCCTTGATAAGGGGGGAAACTGATAGTTTTTAACACCTAACTACTTACAATAGGGATTA
>NZ_JASJFE010000345.1:0-1366 GCF_030067735.1 Microcystis sp. M53598_WE2
AGCAAGAGTTGATCAATTAATTGTTTGGTTTCGTCAGAGACGGTTTTATTAGTGGGATTGATCACAAACGGTTGACCACATTCTTTACGTTGACGTTTGGGTTTTCCATTATGAATAGAACCATTCTTGATAGTATGGTGAGAACCACAATTAGGACAGGGGAATAGAGGTGAAGGGGGGACTTTGTTCGGTGCTAGACTGATATTTGAGTAAGCCAGACAGGAGCCAGAAAAAGATATTTATTAGAAAAGTCATGATCAAGCTAGAGGTTTAAAGACTGAGCGGGTTGCAATTATTTTTATTAATAAATATTTTACACAATTCATACCAGGTAAGCAAGAGAGCTACGCCACTACTACCGAATCATTACCATTTTTCGGGGTTAGCTTATTTACATTCCTATTATCCGACATAATTGCTTTGACAGACCAGTAGCCTATACTCAACGGATTTAGTATTATTACTTCTGAGGATTTGACTGAATACCAAAAGCAGGACTTTGATAATCTTCCGGCAGATAATTTTCAGGAATAGTGCTGTGATTGCCATCCCGGAGAGCCTTGTAGTGAGGAGACATAATTTCGATACCGACTTCGTTACATTTATCCTGAATATTTTGATGCAATTCAGAATAAATATACACCATTTTGCTAGGATGATCGGTGTAGGCATTTAGCTGATAGCTGACATAAAAATCATCGAGACTGGTTTGCAAGACAAAAGGAGCAGGTTCTGAGACAATAAATTTGGTTGCTAAGGCTGCTTCTTTCAGGGTTGCGTGAACCTTACGCCAAGGTAAATCATAACCGAGAGTGACTGTGGTTTGCAAAATTAAAGGCTGTTTGAATTCCCTTTGAGAGACACTAAAGTTAATCACATTGGTGTTTAACAGCGATGAATTAGGAATCGTGATAATTCTATTAGCTGGTGTGCGAATACGGGTGACTAATAATCCTTTTTCAATCACATCTCCAATAACATCACCAATAGAAATTTTATCTCCTAGTTGAAAAGAGCGGGTATAGATGAGGATAATTCCTCCTACCACGTTAGCGATAGCAGAGGTGGAACCCAAGGAAAATAGCACCCCTAAAAATACCGACACCCCCTGAAAAGCAGGAGAATTAAATCCGGGTAGATAGGGAAAAGCGATGACTATAGCTAAGGCAATTATCAGCAGTGACAGTAAATTATAGGTTGGTTTTGCCCAATCGGGATAGAAACCATGGATTACTAAATTTTCTCTTTCCAATCCAGTGAAAAATGGTTTAATTGCTCTCAACAGATAGTGAGTTATAAAAACAATTAGCAGTATAATAAAAATATTGGGTAAATATTTTGCTATCTCTTGGGAAATAACTTCCAA
>NZ_JASJFE010001072.1:0-1806 GCF_030067735.1 Microcystis sp. M53598_WE2
AGGTAATAAAAATCGACAGGGATAATCCCCGCCGACGTTGTGATCAGAGGTGCCAACACCAGCATTTTGCAGTGTACTCCGACTTAAAAAGTATTGTAAAACATCTTAAATACATATATAATCAAAAATAGCCAACAAGTATAAAGCAAGTGGGATTATGCCGATCGCAAGAGACATCACCCAATTGGTAGGACGGACTCCCCTAGTCCAACTGAATCGAATCCCAGTGGCAGAGGGAGTAAAAGCCCGCATCGTCGTCAAACTGGAAAGTATGAACCCCGCCGCCTCGGTTAAGGATCGCATCGGGGTCAGTATGGTGGAGGACGCTGAAGCCGCCGGACTAATTCACCCCGATAAAACAATTCTGGTGGAACCAACTTCCGGTAATACCGGCATCGCCCTGGCCATGGTAGCGGCGGCCAAAGGCTATCGCTTAATCCTGACTATGCCCGAAACCATGAGTTTAGAACGACGAGCAATGTTAAAAGCTTACGGGGCGCAATTAGAATTAACCCCGGGTAGCCAAGGCATGAAAGGAGCGATCGCCAGGGCCGAGGAAATAGTCGAAAATACCCCCAACGCCTATAGTTTGCAACAGTTCCGCAACCCGGCTAACCCGAAAATTCACCGGGAAACCACCGCCGAGGAAATCTGGGCCGATACCGATGGTCTGGTAGATATCGTTATCGGTGGCGTGGGAACCGGGGGAACCATTACCGGTATTGCCGAAACCATTAAACCCCGTCGTCCCCAATTTCAAGCGATCGCAGTTGAACCCTCTAATAGTCCCGTCTTATCGGGAGGACCACCGGGGCCGCACAAAATCCAAGGCATCGGCGCCGGTTTTATCCCGGCAATTTTCCGACCGGAATTAATCGATGAGGTGATTATCGTCGATGATACAGAGGCTTTCGCCTACGCGCGACGGTTAGCTCGTCAGGAGGGACTACTATCGGGCATCTCGGCCGGAGCGGCTTTATGGGCGGCGATTCAGGTGGGCAAAAGACCCGAAAACGAAGATAAATTAATCGTCATGATTCAGCCTAGTTTCGGGGAACGTTACCTCAGCACGGCCCTGTTTAAAGACCTCGAAGATATCGACTAATAGGAAAATAAATTGATGGAATTTGCAACGAGGGCGATTCATGGGGGGCAAGAACCAGACTCTAGCCATGGTGCGGTAACGATTCCCATTTATCTCACTTCCACCTATAACACCGGCTTTACTACGATTATCGATCGGGATCGAGAATAGAAACGATTTAAAGCGGGATCTGGAAAGGGCTTTGATTGGTTAGGCGAAGTTTTTATCTCATTTGATGGGTTAAACAATGTTTTTTGACTCGGAAGATTGGCAAACGATTATTTTTCGGCTCAGTATGGCTATGGCCGTCGGCTGTCTGATTGGTTATAACCGACAGCGAGGCGGTCGTCCGGCTGGATTGAGAACTTTTATCATCGTTAGTCTCGGGGCTGCCATGTTTGTCATGATTCCCCTACAAGCGGAAGGAGATGTGGGTTATGCGTCTTCTAATGCCCTCAGTCGCACTATTCAAGGGGTCGCTTCTGGTGTCGGTTTTTTAGGGGCGGGAATCATCCTACAACAATCCCATCGGGAACTAAATAAGGTACAAGTAAAAGGTTTGACTTCGGCGGCGACTATCTGGTTAGCGGCAGGATTAGGCGCCGCTTCTGGTTGCGGTTTATGGCAGATGGTTCTGGTGGGAACTCTATTCTCTCTGTGCACTTTAAGTGGCATTAAACGACTTAAGAAAAATAAATCTTTAGGCAAATATATTAAAGGTC
>NZ_JASJFE010000021.1:0-3424 GCF_030067735.1 Microcystis sp. M53598_WE2
AAAACCTTGTTGGATAAGACTTTTAGACCTTTTGTCAATCAAAAAGTACCGGATATGGGAGTGATCGGGGGGAAATTTAGGCACTTTTTCCCTGAAAATTAGGTAATTGACCGCCTGAAAATGGGTAAAACCCTACACCCTACACCCTACACCCCACACCCTGCCCCCACCAACAAACTTTTTCAACAGACCCTAATTCTATACTCTCTCGCAAGAGTACAAGAGCGACTATCTCAACAATCTGTTATTTTTCGTGCTGTTCGTAAGCTGAGACAATTTTTTGTACTAAGGGATGACGCACCACATCGGCCCGGGATAGGTAACAAAAAGCGATCCCTTCTACTGATTTGAGGATTTTTTGAGCGGCAATTAACCCCGATTCCTGTTGTTGCGGTAAATCGGTTTGGGTGACATCTCCAGTTACTACCATGCGCGAACCGAATCCCAAGCGAGTTAAGACCATTTTTAACTGTGCTGGGGTGGTATTTTGGGCCTCATCAACGATCACAAAAGCATTAGCTAGGGTTCGTCCCCGCATATAAGCTAAGGGTGCGATTTCGATTTTACCCCGTTCCATCAGGTCGGGAATTTTGGCCGCTTCGATAAATTCGTATAAAGCATCGTAGAGGGGACGCAAAAAAGGATCGACTTTTTGCTGTAAATCCCCCGGGAGAAAGCCTAATTTTTCCCCCGCTTCCACGGCCGGTCGGGTGAGGATAATTCGTTCTACTTTATCTTCTAATAAAGCCTGTACGGCCAAAACGGCGGCTAAAAAGGTTTTCCCCGTGCCGGCAGGTCCAATACAAAAGGTGATATCGTGACTTTGAATCGCTTGGATATATTGACGCTGACGGAAGGTTTTCGCCCGAATTAGCTCCCCGCGACGGGTACGAGCGAGAATATCCTGCTGTAGTTCTTTATACTCGCTAGAACGCCCCGTATCGAGGGCATGGATAGCGGTCATAATATCGGCTTCGGCGATTAACTTGGCCTCTTGCCATAAAATACTTAAGGAGCGCACAATCGCTGTGGCACGCTCCACCGGGGTCGGTTGCCCCGCAATCCGCAATTCCAGGCCTCTGAGGACTAAATTCGCCCCAGTTTGCCTGGCGATCAATTTGAGGTTAGCTTCTTGATGACCCGCTAAAGCGATCGCACTTTCTGAACTGGGGAATTGAATCGTTTGCCAAGTTTCCGTCATGCTCGGGGCTAAATTATCCTTTGGCTAGTTCTACCACTTTAGCAAAAGCGACGGGATCGAGGACAGCTAATTGGGCTAACATTTTCCGATTGAGGAGGATATTAGCTTTCTTTAATTGTCCGGTCAGTTGGCTGTAACTGATGCCCTGTTGACGAGCAGCGGCATTAATGCGGGTAATCCAAAGACGACGAAAATCGCGTTTACGTTTGCGACGGTCTCTATAGGCATTCCGCAAGGCCTTCATTACCTGTTGGTTAGCGGTACGGAATAAGCGCGAGTGGGAACCGCGAAAACCTTTGGCTAATTTGAGAACTTTTTTGCGTCGCTTGCGGGCGACATTCCCCCGTTTTACTCTAGACATGATAATCCTTTAGACAATTTTTCTGGAAAATTTACAAATAGGGCAACATTAAGCGCACTTCCTTCTCGTCGCGCTCGTCCACTAGGGTAATCTGGGACAAACGACGGCGCTTGCGTTCGGCACTTTTATGATCGAGTAGATGATTTTTGAAGGCTTTGCGACGTTTGATTTTTTTGCCGCTTCCCGTGGCCTCGAATCGTTTGGCCGCCGCCTTTCGCGTTTTTAGCTTGGGCATAAACTCCCTTTTATTAAATCGACACAATCACTAATACTATCACAAATACAGGACTTTGGGCAAGGAGTGGCCAAAAGATTCCCCGGCTTATCCCCACTTTGGCAAGGTCTGTGGGTGGGAATTAAATCAATCGGGAATTTTCCCCTTCCTCTCGATCGAATCGCTAAGATCCAGATAAAGTCTCGCGTTAACACGCATCTGGAGAAGTTATGGCTAAAACCCTACTAGAACAATTACGCCAATTTACAGTGGTTGTTGCTGATACCGGCGATATCCAAGCGATCGAAGCTTTTACACCCCAAGATACCACCACTAACCCCTCCCTGATTACGGCCGCGGCCCAAATGCCCCCATATCGGCCGATTGTCGATCAAACCCTGCAAGCGGCCAGAAAAGAATTGGGAAAGCAGGCCACCCCGGAAGATGTGGCCAAATTAGCTTTTGATCGCCTAGCGATCGGTTTTGGTCTGCAAATCCTGCAAATCGTCCCCGGCCGCGTCTCCACCGAAGTAGATGCTCGTCTTTCCTACGATACCCAAGCTACCATCGACAAGGCCCGTTATCTCATTTCCCAGTATGAAAAAGCGGGTATCTCTAGAGAAAGAGTCTTAATTAAAATTGCCTCGACTTGGGAAGGGATTAAAGCCGCAGAAGTCCTCGAAAAAGAGGGAATTCACTGTAATTTAACCCTATTATTCGGTTTCCATCAGGCGATCGCCTGTGCGGAGGCGGGAGTAACCTTAATTTCTCCCTTTGTCGGTCGGATTCTCGATTGGTATAAAAAAGAAACCGGTAAAGACTACGTTGGCGCTGAAGATCCCGGAGTCCAATCCGTTACCCAGATCTATAACTACTATAAAAAGTTTGGCTATAAAACCGAAGTTATGGGGGCAAGTTTCCGCAATATCGGTGAAATTTGCGAGTTAGCTGGTTGTGATCTTTTAACCATTTCTCCGAAACTGCTCGAACAATTGCAAGAGACAGAAGCCGATTTACCCCGTAAGCTCGATCCAGCACAGGCCGCAACCCTTGATATTGTCAAAATTGCCATGGATCAAGCGACTTTTGAGAAAATGCACGCCGAAGATGCCATGGCTTCCGAAAAACTAACGGAAGGTATTCAAGGTTTTACCAAAGCTTTAGAATTATTAGAACAATTGCTGATTCAACGTTTAACCCAGTTGGAAGGTCAGTCAACCCTAGAACACGCCGCCGAAGATATTTTCCGAGTCTATGATCATGATGGGGATGGTTTCATCACCCGGGAAGAATGGGCGGGAACCGATGCGGTATTTGATGCGATCGATATTAACCATGATGGCAGAATTTCTCCCGATGAGATCGCTGTCGGTTTGGGTGCGGCTTTTCGTTTAGTGGAAGCTTAACTCTCCCCCGCTAACCGCTCGCGCGGTGTAGCGGGGGATTCTTGGTTCATCGGCTCTTGACTAGATCAAACAGGTTTAACTGAACGACCCCCAACCGACCGCCTCCGCAAGCGTTTTCTAACACGGTCAGTCCGACCGCGTTTTTTCCTCGGTTCTCGATTATCTTCGCTGATGCCGTATCTCTCGGTTCAATGTGGCCGCAAGAATCACACCGGTGGACTCTTTCCGATAACGCTTTTTTG
>NZ_JASJFE010000965.1:0-3029 GCF_030067735.1 Microcystis sp. M53598_WE2
ACTTGCTGTAAAACTTGAGCGTTAACCGTCTTTAATATCGGGTAAACTTTTTTAGCTTCCGTTAGATTTTTAGCTTGAACGAAGTAATTTGGATAGGGTTCATCCGCAGGAATTATGTACTCGGAAATTAACGAACAGCGATCCGCAAGACACTTTCGAGAGTTCAACCAATCTTTTCGTTCTGAAAGAGCGTAATTATAAACGCTCTTACAAACATCAAGAATGTGGATGATCTCCCGTTCCTGTTGTCTGTTTACCTTTAGTTTGTACTGGTAGGTAAGCGTTATCACTGTCGTTCGTTTCGTGATGTACAATCAGATTATAACACTTACCGCCTAATATGTCAACTGATTACAATCATGAATTTCGCTCTGTTTATAGACTTACCGCTCACGTCGTATTTGTCATCAAATACCGACCATTGCTATTAACAATGAAATCTTAGCCCGACTTAAAGAAATTTTTGTGTCAACGCTGACGAAATGGGAAAGCGTGTTGCTTGATTTCAACGGTGAATCGGATTACGTTCACCGGATTATCGATGACAAACCTGACATCGCTTTATCCAAATTAATCGCTAACCTTAAAACAGTTAGTAGTCCCATTAATTAGAAAGGAATTTCTGGATTTGGCGGCCAAGTATTTCGACAATAAACCTTATTTTTGGACGGGAGCTTATTTCGTGGCTAGTTGTGGCGGAGTTAAGTACCTAAGCAAAATTAATTACACATTTCGATCAAGCTTTTGCCTTTTGCCTCTTGCCTTTTGCCTATCCTAACCAAGAAATTAATTTTGCACGACTACTTACTGTCGAACAACTAAAAAAATACGTCGAGAACCAAAACTCCCCAAAAGTGGAAACGCTACCGCGTTAGTTTCATTCCGGTGGCGATTTATCTCCCGTTAACCGCTACGCGGTTTAACGGGAGTCCTCTCGCGACCTTGAGATAGAGCTTCTAGGATAAAAAACCATTGAAAAGACGTGATCAACGGTTTTTTTGAGCTTAAAGCTTATCCCTATATGGGTTTAAAGCTATTTTTGTTCTAGGTTTTGTTGAGGTTCCACTAAGAGGGATGTCTAATTATATCAATTCTCCAAAATCCGGCTACAAGAGTTCGATCCCCCTACCTTCGGCATCTCCCTTAAAAATGGGAACTTAAATTCGATAATTCGATCTGTAGTTTTTATGGGTGAGAATTGGTATTAATTAACTTTTACCCAAATACTGCGGAAATATTTTTCGGGATTATTTTTATCGGTATTTTTACAGGGAGTATTACCAACTCGCTCGATTGTACCATCATCGCTTAAAATCTGAAAGCGATCTGGGAAATGGGGATAAAACAACAAAGCTTCTGGACGAAAACCGTCAGGGAATTGCAGTGATTCTATCTTTTCCGGTGCATCTTCTTTTTTTCCTGACCAAGTATAGAAAACAAATTGATCGCCTCCATGAAATTCTCCAGCAATAATTAAATATACTTCTAAAGCAGGCCAAAATTCAATGCTACGAATTCCTAATCCTCCCAAATCTAACAGGATAGGATCACCAAAATCAGCCCGAGCATTGCTGGAATTATTAACTAAACTGTAAGGATTTTTTAGAGTTAATAAAAGAGCTTTATTACTTGGTATGGGATTACGAAAACCGATTAAGATATTTCCGTCTTGAGTTGCCGTTAAACCTTCAATATTTAATCCTCCTTCAGCTTTAGGAGCTTTGGTTTCTGCCGTTTTGAAATCAAATATTTCAGCCAATTGAGAGTCTTCGATAATATCGCGCAAGACTAACTGAGTATAAGACTCACCCACTTGAACTATACTAGAGCCGTCATCGGTAATTTTACTGGCAAAAAATTGATGACGAGGGAGTTTTTGTTCGGCATTTTTATTGCGGCCATGGGAAGTAATCCAATAGATTATGTCATTTAGCACAGTTACCCCCTCCAAGTCGATTTCTTTATTTTTAAGATTGTTCTTCACCCAACTATTAATGTCAATTGTTTTCAGGGCTTTTCCCGACTCTTGAGAGGAATAAATCCAGAGAAAATTACCTAATTTTGGATCCGCCTCATCATTACCAACAACAAATTTATTTTCTCCTAAAGCAGTGGCTGCAGAAGCATCACAAATTCCTTGATGTTTGATCTCTTGGATAATAGAAAAGTTGAGAGGTTGCATGATTGTATTCTCCTTGTTAACCAGAAAAGTGAGGATTAAGAAAATTATAGGCAATAAAAGAGAAAAAGACAAGAAATGACTAGAAATAATCTGAGAAAGGACTGGTTTGAGGATTGATGGAAAATCGTTAAAGTGACAGCAATAATTATTTATTTCTGAGTATTAGGAAATATGGGTTTGCCAGTATTACGCACATTGATAAGCTTCCCTAAAATATCAAACCAAAAAGGTGCGCCCATCGCCACGGCTACTCCTGTCATTAACCAGCCAAATATAGCTTGTAACAAGCCATTTTGTTCTTTTATTTGTTCACCATTAAACCATCCTTTTTCATCCCAACCAAGCGGCAAAGGTTGATTAATTTTTTCTAAGTCCTTGACACTGGCTTGTAATTTTTCTGTACATTCAGCGACTTTGTTAGGATCATCTTTAGCGTCTTTAAAACAAGATTCATTAGTCTGAAAAACTTCTGTCGCTACCTGATTAATTCCCTGTCTTAAATTGGAATTTTTGGATAGTTGCTCAATGACATAAAAACTATCAATATTGAGCAAGGCAGCCGCTAAAAAACCAAAAGCAAAAGATACACCCTTGGCATTTCTTTTATATACCCCCGATGTTCGCTCCATAATTTGAGTAAAAGTGTTGGCTATTTCATCAACAAAATTCTCCAGAGTTGGATTGTCATATTTGAGTTTGGTGCTGTAACCTATTTGTATCAATCTGTCAATAGCCGTTTTGTCTATTTTAGAAAAATCAGAAATACTAGCTAATTTCTTAAAGATTCCTGTTTTTTGTTGATCAAGATTATTTCCTAAGAAATCCGCTTTTAATAATTTTTCATTAT
>NZ_JASJFE010000292.1:0-2543 GCF_030067735.1 Microcystis sp. M53598_WE2
GGAACCCCGCAAGGGAAAGAAGCAGAAACCTAAATCGTGAGGTTTGGGAATCACCGTCCGTTTACGGCGGTGAGGATGTCAAAGTTTTCCTAGATGTGTTACCGGCAGTAGTGCCGAAAAGCAATTTCTTGGCTGGGTTAAAGACAATTCATCGACATATATCTTAACTATAAGTTAAACTAATATTTAACAAAAATCGGCTTAAGACGAAAAAAACGATTAGCATTATAGCTCCAAATGCTTAGTAGTGGTTAGTTTAGCTAGATTGTAGAGGGATGAAATTATCTAGAGATCGAGCAAGGAGCGTCAAGAATTCTGGGTTAGATCTATAAGTAAATTTTATTTTAAGTTTATTTAAGACTGTCATTACTAATGCAAGGCTGAGTCAGGCAGATTTTCCCGTAGTATCAAAAATGAAACTCGCTCCAATCGTTCAATCTGACTACGAGCGAGAGGCAATTGTAGAGACTGCCGCTTTCACTAGCATTTAATTAAGAGGAACAACCGATGGCAACTTATAAAGTCACCCTGATAACACCCGATGGCAACCATGAAATTGAGGTTCCCGATGATGAGTACATTCTCGATATAGCTGAAGAGCAAGGAGTGGACTTACCTTATTCCTGCCGCGCAGGAGCTTGCTCCACCTGTGCAGGTAAACTTGAATCCGGTACTGTCGATCAATCCGATCAATCCTTCTTAGATGACGATCAAATTGAAGCGGGTTATGTCCTCACCTGCGTCGCCTATCCCACCTCTGACTGTGTGATCCTCACCCACCAAGAAGAAGCTGCTTTGAAGTAATCTCTCTCCAGATCGTCAGAAAACTCCCGTTAAAGCCATGGCTTTAATGGGAGTTATTTTATGGCTCAAAAATTTTTTTCCCTAAACACTTGTGTGTTTTAGCTAAGGGTGCTATGATTGTTAATCGTGGAATTAATGGGTCGGTGCCCGAGTGGTTAATGGGGGCGGACTGTAAATCCGTTGGCTACGCCTACGCTGGTTCGAATCCGGCCCGGCCCACCACGATCAATGCCCGTGTAGCTCAGTGGTAGAGCACACCCTTGGTAAGGGTGAGGTCATGAGTTCAATCCTCATCACGGGCTTTCTCTTTCCTGCTCATTCTCAATCAACAATTGAAGGATGAGATTGAGTAGGGTCTCCTGAATAAATCTAAAAACCTTGTTGGATAATATTTTTAGGCTTTTTTGAAATCAAAAAGTACCGGCCATTGGAGGGATCGGGGGGGAAATTTAGGGACTTTTTCCCTGAAAATTAGGTAATTGACCCCCTGAAAATGGTTAAAACCCTACACCCTACACCCCACACCCTACCTCCACCGAAAAACTTTTTGCCGCAAACCCTAAGTAAGTCTTCAGCACTATTGCGTTAACAGAAGTTCTCCCCTAGCCCAATTAGACATCGATCGCTTAAAATAGTCAAAATTACCTTATTTGTTGGCTCATGTCTCCCCTGGACAACATCGCTAAACTGTCTCACCTCACCCGCAGAGATGTTCAGAAAAATTGGTTTATCGCTACAGCAGCGGGAAAACCAATTCAACCCGTCACCCTCAATGAAAAACAATACATTATTTGGCCTGCCGGCAGACAAATCCAATATCTAACTCAAAAAATTATTGTCCCCGAACATTTAGCCGGTTATCCTTTAGAGGGAATGGAACTGAGATTAATCTTAACTTGGTGGGCGGAAGATGTCAAAATTTATGTTAATAATCAATTTATCCAAGCAGGAGACCTCTTTGATTCTTCCACGCGCATTTTACTTTCTAACTCGGTCTCTACCGGTCAAGAAATCTTTGTTACTCTCCGTTTAGTCAGTCCCAATCATGATATTGGTGGTTTGATGAAATCGCAGTTAATCTATGAATATAGCCAAGCTATCGATCCTAGTTTTGTCGCTGATGAATTAACCATTCTCCATAATTATCTACAAACTTTTTATACTGAAAACTTAGCGGCTTTTACCGCTACTCTCGATAATATTGACTGGGATAATGTCACCAACAAAGATAAATTTAATCGCTCCCTAGAATCAATTCGTCAATCCCTACAACCCCTCGCTAAACCGCTCAAAGAACGCAGTTTTCATCTTCTCGGCCACGCACATTTGGATCTGGCTTGGTTGTGGCCGTTGGCAGAAACTTGGCAAGTGGCAAAAAACACTTTTATCTCGGTTTTAAACCTGCAAAAAGATTTTCCTGCCCTCATATTTGGTCATTCTAGTCCCCTAATTTACGAATGGATAGAAAAACATCATCCTGACCTGTTTGAAGCAATTCTAGAGGCATATAAAGGGCAATCCTGGGAACTTTTGGGCGGGATGTGGGTAGAACCAGAAGTCAATTTAATTTCTGGGGAATCCCTATTTCGACAGCTGCTTTATGGACAAAAATATTTTCAAGAAAAATTTGGACAAATCACTGAAACTGCTTGGCTGCCGGATACCTTTGGGTTTCCCTACCAATTGCCACAAATTCTTAAATCCTTTGGCATCAAATATTTTGTAACTGGGAAACTACA
>NZ_JASJFE010000605.1:0-2904 GCF_030067735.1 Microcystis sp. M53598_WE2
GAGCTATGATTGTGAAAATTTCTGCTGCATAAATTCCTAGAATCCCTTCAACTGCCATTTTGAAGGGATTAGTGATCATTTCGATGTATTTAGCAGTAAAAGTTAGACAATAATTCCAAATCAGAAAGCCAAAACCTGCGGACACAAATAGATTAAACCAATAGAATCGAGAAAACCCAGTAATAACCGATGAGAAATTAGCGTTCTCCAAGGTTGCTCCTTCAAACGAACAACCGCGAATATCTGAACCGCTAAAATCAGCATCGCGTAAGTCTTGCTTTTTAAAAGAGGAGTTTCGTAGATCGAGATTTCTGAAATCTCTTCTTCCCTCTTTGTATTGATTAATGACCTTTCGAGCAGGTATGCGGGTTCTGGTAATCGCGTTTAAATCTGTAGTCATAGCAGTTTTAACCCTTATTTTGATTGATGCTATTCAAGAATAAAATTTAATTTTTGGTAATTTCTTAGGCTGAAGTCATTTTTGAATACTGGCATGATAACACGGATAATCGATGGTTAAACTAAGCTGGAGAGTCGCCTCTCCGACTCGTCTGCATAGGTTAAGAACAAGGTAAATAAGGATTTTTTCCACAATGTAGGCGCAAACTGAACATAAGCCCACCTTATCACCCCGACAAGTAATACTGAATGTCAAACCCCTTTACAAACCGATACAAACTCCTTAAGATAGAGACATCATCAATCGTACCTCGATAACTTAATAGGAATCATAAACCAATGACCACCACTCTACAACAGCGCGAAAGCGCTTCCCTGTGGGAGCAGTTCTGCCAGTGGATCACCAGCACCAACAACCGTTTATACATCGGTTGGTTCGGTGTCATCATGATCCCCACCCTGCTCACCGCCACCACCTGCTTCATCATCGCCTTTATCGCCGCTCCTCCTGTAGATATCGACGGTATCCGCGAGCCTGTAGCCGGTTCTCTACTCTACGGAAACAACATCATCTCCGGTGCAGTTGTTCCTTCTTCCAACGCGATTGGACTCCACTTCTACCCCATCTGGGAAGCAGCTTCCTTAGATGAGTGGTTATACAACGGTGGTCCCTACCAGTTAGTCATTTTCCACTTCTTACTAGGTGTCTTCTGCTACCTCGGTCGTCAGTGGGAACTGTCTTTCCGTTTAGGAATGCGTCCT
This sequence comes from Microcystis sp. M53598_WE2, assembly GCF_030067735.1. Lineage (NCBI taxonomy): Bacteria > Bacillati > Cyanobacteriota > Cyanophyceae > Chroococcales > Microcystaceae > Microcystis > Microcystis sp. M53598_WE2. The sequence goes on from NZ_JASJFE010000605.1 coordinate 1,162, forward strand.
TGGATCTGTGTTGCTTACTCTGCACCGGTATCCGCCGCTACTGCTGTATTCTTAATCTATCCCATCGGACAAGGTTCTTTCTCTGATGGTATGCCTTTAGGAATCTCTGGAACCTTCAACTTTATGTTCGTGTTCCAAGCAGAACATAACATCCTGATGCACCCCTTCCATATGTTAGGTGTTGCTGGTGTGTTCGGCGGTTCCTTGTTCTCCGCGATGCACGGTTCCCTAGTAACTTCTTCCTTAGTGCGTGAAACCACGGAAATCGAATCTCAGAACTACGGTTACAAATTCGGTCAAGAGGAAGAAACCTACAATATCGTTGCCGCTCACGGTTACTTCGGACGTTTAATCTTCCAATACGCTTCTTTCAACAACAGCCGCTCTCTGCACTTCTTCTTAGGTGCTTGGCCGGTAATCGGTATCTGGTTTACGGCAATGGGTGTTAGCACCATGGCGTTTAACCTCAACGGTTTCAACTTCAACCAGTCGATTCTCGATTCTCAAGGTCGTGTAATTGGTACTTGGGCCGATGTGCTGAACCGCGCTGGTATCGGTATGGAAGTAATGCACGAGCGCAATGCACATAACTTCCCCTTAGACTTAGCTAGTGGTGAACAGGCTCCTGTAGCTCTGATTGCTCCTGCTATCAATGGTTAATTCCTAGTCTGAACGAAAAGGCACTCCCGCAAGGGGGTGCTTTTTTGTTGCTAAATATTTTATGGTATGTCTAGCCTGGATCGTTCATCCGGTGAGTTTAGCTTCGGGGAGTAACAATTATCATTCAACTGCTCTTATCGATAACCGTCTTCTTTTTAAGTGCCTTCGGTACTCTGTTCTGGTTGTCTATCCCCTTAGTCATTCAGGTGATTATCGATAAGGTCATCATCCAGAACTCGCCTGAGGCTCTCAACTTTTGGGGTGTTTTCTTGATAGTGACGACTCTCTTTGCCAGTGCCTCGGAGATCGGCCTAGCCGCTCTCACCGCCGCCATCATAGGCAACGGTCTGGCTAGGAACCTCTTTCTCAAAGTCGCTGTCACACTCCCTAAAGTCTTGGCCATGCTATCATTAATGGCTATTTACAGTCCTCAACTTGCCTTTGCTTCCACTGGACTAACTGCCCTAGCCTGTGGAACCTATTACCTTCTCAAAAGAAACAGATTGGTAGCCGAGTCTGGTTCAGAACCTCTTCCTCTTTCTTTCCGCTTGCCTTTGACCCTAATCGTACTCTTCCTTTTCTGGTATGGGGCTTCCCCAGTCCTCGCCGCTCAATTATCGCTGGGTCAGTTGATAGCATTTATTATTTTCAGTATCCAGTTCGTGGCTTTCTTATTGAGCGTGACGGCGGCTGCTACTAAGCCTATTTATTGAAGGCCGCTCTCATTTGGAGATGTTAATTAACGGTATCTGCATTAGGAAGCCCGTATAGCTCCTTGACGGACTGGCGGGAGAGAACAATAATCGTGAAGACTCCGAGGATTGTCCCCAAGGGAGTGAATAAGCAGAGGATGCAGGCCATAACGAAGGAAAACCAGTATCTCTGGCGGCGTTTGAGGAATCGCCCCGATACAATGGTAGCAATAGCAAAAACTTCTCCTAATTTGACATCCTCACCGCCGTAAACGGACGGTGATTCCCAAACCTCACGATTTAGGTTTCTGCTTCTTTCCCTTGCGGGGTTCCGCACCTGCCTTAACAGATTTACTCTGTTCTGGTCTTATGGTCGCTCTACAGACTGACA
>NZ_JASJFE010000814.1:0-8223 GCF_030067735.1 Microcystis sp. M53598_WE2
AGGCTTTCAAACTGAAAAACTGCTAAATCTACCCCTTCCTGCCGGATGATGGTGCTTTTCTCGATGTTTCGAGTTTTGCCGTCGCTGGTGACGACGGTGTAGGTGTTATCGGGACAAGGTTTACTTGCAGCATCTTGACTTTCTTCCTTCTCACATAATACATGGTCTGCGGTTAAAACCGTGTAAATATTCCCTTTTTTAGCGATAATTACGCCACTTCCATTGGCTGTACTGCTACTATCAATCCGCACGGTGAAACCCTTGGCTTTTGTTTCTAATTCGGCGATATAGTCAGTAGGGGCGGTGGTTTCTATATCGGGGTTCACCTGCGGTAGGGGTAGGTTATAGGCGCTGAGGATTTCGGGCCGGATGTAGGTTAATAGGGTATGAAGGGAAATGCCCCAATTAACCGCTCTCATCTGTTGGATTTCTGCGTCTGTGGGTTTTGTACCGTCCTCGTAGATGTAGTTAGAGAGAATCGGATGGGCCGATCGCCCGTTAATGCCGATTAACTCCCCATCGACAAAAATGCCGCCGCCACTCATTCCCTGCACGATATCGCCACTATAACCGACGCTGTAGCCTTCCCGGAGGGGTCGATCGCTCACCTGTTCGAGGGTTCCCTTTGTCGTCCGATACTGTCCCGTTTCGGCAACATATCCCGCGGCCACCACTTCTAAACCGATCTCGTCTTGATTGGGGGTAAACTGCGCGATGGTGGCGATCGCATAATTCCTGGTATCGCTAAACTCCAGCAGAGCGAGATCTTGATTTTCCGATAGGGAATTGGGGACAATGCGGGCCGCACGGCTGTGGCCGTCGTAAGTTTGTACCTGTAGGGTTTTCGTGTTGCGGGTAACGTGGGCGTTGGTTAGGATAAGGTAATTATCGCCTTTTTTAGCGATAATCGTCCCTGATCCCCGATTTGTCTCGCTAGTAATCTTAACGGTGACTCGTTGTAGGAATTGCTCCTCGGTAAGCTCCCGATCGCCCTGTGCCGTCAGAATGGGATGATTAGAAATATTTCCGGCAGCCGGGGTGACAAGGGTTAACCCGGGTTGAGGCAGTAGGGAGAAAAGAAGGATGAGGGCGATCGAAGGTTTGATCATGGCTGTTACCTTGCTATTTTAAGTAGTAAGAACGAAGAAAAAAGAAGATACCGGAGGTGGTGAGAAGTGCGATCGCTGGGGGGATAATCGGAACCCAGAGACCGAAATAACTAAAGAGAAGCCAACCGATACCAGTAAGGGAAATCACAGCGATCGCCACTGTCAAAAGTACCGTTTTTACCCGAAGAAAACGCCACGTTAATAATCCCCCCACCAGGGACCAACCCAACACCCAGAAAGCCTCCTGTAGGGGATTCCAGAAAGCGATCGAGGTACGTTTTCCTTCCATTGTATCGAGAATTTGACTGACCGCGTGCGCGTGCAAATAAACCCCCGGAATTGCTTCCGATGGGTTGCGACTAAAGGGGGTTAAAAAATCATCGATCCCGGGTTCTGTTACTCCAATCAGGACAATTTTTTCCCGGACTGATTCGGAATTAAAACGCGGATCTAAAACCTGTCGGAGAGATTTTTTCGGGGCAATTTTGATGATTGCATCGATGCCATTATCGGCGATTCGACGGTAAGCGAGCATAACTTGACGGCCGGATCGGGTATCGGATTGACTGGTTCTGTAGGGGCCGCGGTTGGATTGTAGCCAGTCACCGAGATGAGTATCCCCGATATTAATTTCTAGAATTCCCCGCTCCAGTTTATTGCAGTCAAAATCTTGATTCTGGGATTCTAGATATCGTTTGGCAATTAGGAGACTAAAACTAGGAGCATAATCTTTAAAATTACAGGACATTGAGTCAACTTTGGCCAAAGAATCCGGGGGAAGACAGGGAGAGGTGCGATCGAGTTTTGCCTGATATAAAAAACGACGAATTCGGGGAACTCCGGCAATGGTTTCGTCTGGGACTATGTTACTAAAACCACTCTGATTTTTTGGCAGTTCCGGGGGTGGGGGAAATCCGTCCGGTTGCGGGTAATTATTAAACTTACAAATCGAGATAAAATTAGGAGTATTTTGTAATTGTTTGGCTAGGGGTGGATAATCTTGACTGGCAGCGATGGGACGGAGGATATCTAAGGCGATAATTTGCGGTTCGTAGGGCAGTAATTTATTTAAAAGCTGCGATAATGCTTCTCCTGCGAGGGAACGTTTTTGATCGCTTCCTGGTATTGTTGGTCTTTTCATACCCATGCGATCTTGATAGGCCCAATCTTGGCGATCAATGGTAATAATTAATAATCTTTCATCGGGTTTATCTTTGGGTTTTAGTTGCATCAGGCGATCATAAATATTTAATTCTAAGGGTTCTAAAATTCCTGTTTCTCTTATTGCCAAGACTGTCATCGTTACGGCTAAACCTAAACCGAAAGTTAGAGCAAATCGTCGCCAATTTTGTTGTTTTTGAGGGGAGTTACTGAAACTATGCCAAGTGGGGGGTTCTTCGGTGGGATTGGGGCAAACTACGGGCAGCCAACTGGCACAGGGATAGTCTTTTTCCCAGTCATCGTGCAGATTTTTTTGGGCTTCATGTACGGCGCTATAGAGAGATTTATTATTGGTAAAAGCGGTTAAAAAGTATTGCAGAAATTTGGGAGAAACAGGATCGGGTAATTTCTCGCGCATAAAGATTAGATGGGGTAATGCCATCCCTTTTTCCCGTGATAGTTGTTGTGCCAAACCGATACCATCACAGGAGTTAAATATCGCTAACTTTAACCCGTTTTTAGTAGCTTCTCCCAGAGAAAAGCTAAAATCAGCTATCTTTAATTTATGAGTTTCTGTTAGTTGAATTTCGCAATCTTGGCCATCTTCTGTACTGGCACTATGACCACTAAAAAAGAGGATATTCCAAGTTTCTTGACGCAATAACTGATTTAATTTTTGCGGGTGAGGGGCTTTTTCCCAGATAATTTCTGCTCCTGCTTTTCCCGCAATATCGTCTAAAGTTTTGCGATCTTCTTCGAGAAATCTTAAGTCGGTGGCATAGCCTAAAATGGCTAAAATCCGAATTTTTTCATGATTTCTTAATTGTCTAGTTAAGGTATCGTATTCTGAGACAATAATGGCTATATCTGCGCCAGTATTTTGGAGGATTTCCCATTTTTCCCAGGGGAATCTTTGCAGCCAAATATTATCGGTTTGTAACCAGATACGAAAGTTATTGCCAGAGCGCAGAATTGCGGTTTTGATCGGTTCAAATTCTTGGCTATTATTCAACCATTTGTTTAAGTTATCCTCAAATAATTTGGCTTTTTCTTGGCAGTTTTTAAAAACTAAACTCTGCTGAGAACTATTGGTAATTTGTTGGGGATTGCTATCTTTTAAGACTTTAAAAAATCCCTCTAATTCACTATAGTGACGTTGCCATTGACGGTAAAGAGTTAATAACTCTAAATTAGCTGGTAGCCTTGCTTTGATCACAGTTTGGGGACGAGAATTAAGATCGGGACGAATTTCTAATTTTACTTTAAATCCCCGATCAAATGTGCCATCTAGTTCGAGAGTTAAGAGTTTAATCATTAAGTTTTTCCTCGCTTATACTTGTAAATATTCGGTGACTCTTGCCGATTCTAAAGCCACTTCAATGAAGAATTTATCCCCCAATTCAGCATCAAATCGATAACGAATAAATTCATCGTTATCTGTGGCAATTACTTCTCGAAAAACCTGACCAGTTTCGGTGAGAATAGTTAATTTTAAATGGGGGGGTAAAGTGCTTGTTTCTCCGGTGGGGTAAACAGTCGCTTGCAGGCTAAATACTTCTTCAGTTTTAGCGATAGTAATCATCAAAGCGAGGGGATTTCCCAGTAATTCTACTCCTAAATCTTTGATGCGTTTAATTTCTGTATTTTTGAAAGCTGGAACCAGTGACAGTGAGCTAAAATTGAGGATACTTTGCCAATCAATGGGGAAATTATGGGCAAACCAATTGGTTAACTTGACGGGGGATTTTTGCCGGCGGGTAATTAAAATTTTTCTCCAGTTACTATTGACGATAACTGCTGCCCATTCTTGAAAAGTAACGGCTTTTCTGGGAAAGATTAACTGAGGATTAGCTAAGATGTCTAGTAAGGTTGTCAATCTATCTAAAGATAGTTTTTCTTCCATCTTTTCCGGTTCAATCCTCACTGCTTGTAATTGACACTCTCCCCATAAATCCAAAGAATCTGATCCTGATTGCAGTTGATTTCTCGGTAGAGAGTAGTTAAGATTACGCTTAATATATTGTCCTTTTTCCTTAATATCTTTATGGGTAGTATAACCCCAAATTCTCAGATGACTTTCGGCAGTGTTTACCTGTACAGCTAGATAATAATCACCAATTAATTGAGGAATATCTACCCATTCTTGAGGAATTTCGATCGCTTCTAGATCCAGAGTTTCGCTGGCAATAACTATTACTGACTTTTCGTCTAATTTAACGGTAAAACCATTAACTCCTAGTTGCCAGAAATCCTCTTGATTTTCTACTAAGCTAACCCCAGGCATCCCTGACTGTAGATAGTTAAAAATAACTTGTTGACAGAGATAATTAATATAAAATCTCTGACGAATACTGGCATCAGTAAAACTGGCACTCTTTGCCCAACTTATCTCTTGAATATCTGCGGGTATTTCTAGCCAAATGCTATCAGGAGTTAGTTCTAACCAATCATTAACCATAATTAATCCTCCTGAGTTGTTGCGCTGGTTTGATAGTAGTATGTTAGCCATGGTTCTATTGCCTTACTAATAACTTCTCTATCGTGAGACTGGAAAGGAATATGCAGGTTTTCGCTGGCCCAGGGTAAAAACTTTTTAGCGAGGTGACGATAAACTTTATCCAGTTCCCTAGAAACCTGATATTGTTTGATAACCACCGTGGTAATTTCTGTAATCTTAGCGGCAATTGCCACTTGTCCCAACCCTGAACCATAAGTCATCTCTAGAATTAACTGAATTTGCGGATGCAGTTTTGCCTGTTGCGGCTGCTGACAAATCTGTTGAATTTCTGCGCGTAACCAAGCTAGAATTTTTTGGTGGTTTTGTTGCGACTCGCGAAAATTTTCCGCCGCTTCTAATTGCTGCCAAGGGGTATCATGGAGAGTATCTTCGATCATTTCTTCCCTCGTGCTACTTTCCCCATCCCCGAAAGGTTGCTGTAGAGAAATTGTTTTTCCTTGGGGAAATAAATAATCAAAAATAGCTTGTCCCGCATCCTCTAACCATCGGGTAATTGTCGCAGAATTGATTTTGATGGTAGAGTGGCTATCCGAGTTATAAGCAGCGGCGATTTTTTGCCAGATTTCTGGACTAGGTTCCTGAATTTTACCATCGGTTTTGATTTTTGCCTGGGCATAAATTTCTTTATAGTAATCCCAAGCTAAAAGGTAATTTTCGAGAGTTTCTCCCACTAATCCCCTCGCTAGGAGAGCTTGGCTGAGACGCGCTCCGGTAGAATTAAGTAGTAGGCTCCAAGTATTATGGCCGAATGCTTGACTAATCTGACGGATGCGATCGATTAAGCGATATTTAATCCTCTGATTGGCAAAATTATCGAAGCGAGTAGAGAATAAAGGCTTAAAGTCAGCTAAGATAGCCTCAAAACCAAGAATTCCTTCGTTAAAGTAGTCTTCGATCTGATAATCCAGTTTAGCTTGATATTTTTGATAGATTTCGGCAGCAGCCCAGTAGCAAGGTTCCTGCAAATAAGCGTATAAATGCCCACGAAAAAGATGATTTTTGGAACCGTGATTCTGATACTGTTGGTGAAAGAATAGGGACCAATACTCCTCGGACTCGACATTAGGATCGATTGGGCCATAGCTTTCCATGTTACGACGCAAACGCCGATCGCAATTCCATTCTGTCCTATTTTGCTGCAAAACTAAAAAGCAACAAAACTTCTCCAGCAAAGTCTCTCGTTTTTTCATCTAGCTACTCCCCGTGGAGGTCAACTAAACTGTCTATCGTTCCACTTCGAGATTTTATGCAGTATTTTGGCATTTTGTTACAAATTGATCATACTCGGTCTAGGAGAGTCACATTGACATACTCCCCAACCCCCAACAGCTAACCCCCATGGCGGACCAGAACAGGCATATTAAAAAAAAACCTGTCCAGTGTTCCTGAGAAACGTTAACATAAGTTAACAACCCCTTAACAACCGATAAGATCATCCCCAATTTATCAGGAGTTCGACAGCGTGAACAAAAACGGTAATAACAAAAAATGGCGCAATGCGGGACTATATGCCCTATTGTTAATCGTAGTCCTTGCCTTGGCCTCAGCTTTCTTCGATCGCCAGCCAGCAGTGCAACAAACTTGGAAGTATAGTGAATTTTTACAGGAAGTGCGGGAAGGTAAAGTAGAAACCGTGCGCTTAAGTGCCGACCGGCAACGAGCGATCGTACCCACCCAAGATGGAGCAAATGTATTAGTTAACCTGCCCAACGATCCGCAATTAATCAACATCTTGGCAGAAAATAACGTTGATATTTCCGTACTGCCCCAAAGAGAAGAAGGAGTATGGGTAAGAGCCTTCAGTAGCCTCTTTTTCCCGATTTTACTTCTTGTTGGTCTATTTTTCTTGCTCCGTCGCGCCCAAAGTGGTCCCGGTTCCCAAGCGATGAACTTCGGCAAATCGAAAGCAAGGGTACAGATGGAACCCCAAACCCAGGTTACTTTCGGTGATGTGGCCGGGATTGAAGGGGCAAAATTAGAATTAAACGAAGTGGTGGACTTCCTGAAAAATGCCGATCGCTTCACGGCAATTGGGGCAAAAATCCCCAAAGGAGTCCTTTTAGTCGGTCCTCCGGGGACAGGTAAAACCCTGCTCGCTCGCGCAGTAGCTGGAGAAGCAGGAGTCCCGTTTTTTAGCATTTCTGGTTCGGAATTCGTGGAAATGTTCGTCGGGGTGGGTGCTTCTCGCGTCCGCGACCTATTTGAACAAGCGAAAGCGAATGCACCTTGTATCGTCTTTATCGATGAGATTGATGCTGTCGGTCGTCAACGGGGTGCCGGTTTAGGGGGGGGTAACGATGAACGGGAACAAACCCTCAACCAATTATTAACGGAAATGGACGGTTTTGAAGGTAATACAGGTATTATCATTATCGCCGCCACTAACCGTCCTGATGTGCTGGATGCCGCTTTATTACGTCCGGGTCGTTTCGATCGCCAAGTGGTGGTGGATCGTCCCGATTACGCTGGCCGTAAGGAAATCCTTAATGTCCACTCCAGAGGCAAAACTTTGGCCCAAGACGTGGATCTCGATAAAATCGCCCGTCGTACCCCCGGTTTTACCGGTGCGGATCTGGCTAATTTGCTCAACGAAGCCGCAATTTTAGCGGCACGTCGCAATTTAACCGAGATTTCTATGGATGAGATCAACGATGCGATCGATCGTGTTCTGGCCGGTCCTGAGAAGAAAAATCGCGTCATGAGTGAAAAACGCAAAACTTTAGTTGCTTACCATGAAGCTGGTCATGCTTTGGTGGGTGCTTTAATGCCGGATTATGATCCTGTCCAGAAAATTAGTATTATTCCTCGCGGTCGCGCTGGGGGTTTAACTTGGTTCACTCCCAGCGAGGATCGCATGGAATCCGGGTTATATTCTCGCGCTTATCTGCAAAATCAGATGGCTGTAGCTTTGGGGGGTCGTTTAGCTGAAGAAATTATCTTCGGTGAGGAAGAAGTGACCACAGGCGCTTCTAATGACCTGCAACAGGTGGCACGAGTAGCGCGGCAAATGGTCACTCGTTTCGGCATGAGCGATCGCCTAGGTCCGGTGGCTTTAGGTCGTCAAAATGGTAATGTTTTCCTAGGTCGTGATATCGCTTCCGATCGAGATTTCTCCGATGAAACTGCGGCAGCTATTGACGAGGAGGTGCGTAACTTAGTGGAACAGGCCTATCGTCGCGCTAAAGAGGTTTTAGTCAATAACCGCGCCATCTTAGACCAGTTAGCGCAAATGTTAGTGGAAAAAGAAACCGTGGACGCAGAGGAGTTGCAAAATATCCTCGCTAATAACGATGTGAAAATGGCGGCTTTAGCTTAAGTTTTGTAACATTTTCTTGACAAACAGCATCCATCAGGGTGCTGTTTTTTTTGATAGCTGTTAATCGGGTGCATCTCAATTTTTGTCAATCCCACACAGAGAAAACGGGTTTCTCGGAG
>NZ_JASJFE010000742.1:0-7086 GCF_030067735.1 Microcystis sp. M53598_WE2
ATAAGATGAACGTAGGTTGGGTTGAAGCATGAAACCCAACGCCCGCTCATGTTACGCTACCGCTAACCCATCCTACAAATAATTGTGCCTCCCTACTTAGGGTTTGCGGCAAAAAGTACGGGCGAAGCATTCGGATAGAAAATCTACGTTTCACCGATAGGTTATTGCCCGAATGCTTCGCCCCTACAGGACACGGGCCGATGAAGACGCAAGGTGTTGAAGCACGATTCTTTCAAAATCTTGCACCTGTTTCACGAGAAAAGCCACAAAACCCTTACCTTGCCTACATTTCACATTTATTCAGCAAACCCTACTTAATCCCAACCTTGGCGAGATTTTACAATTCCCGACGACCTTCTAAAGCTCTCGCTAAGGTTACTTCATCAGCGTATTCTAGATCGCCGCCCATGGGCAACCCAAAAGCGATACGGGTAACTTTAGTGAAGGGTTTCAGTAAACCCCCGACATACAAAGTCGTGGTTTCCCCCTCGACACTGGGACTGATAGCCAAGATAACTTCCTGAATTTTTTTCTGGCTGACTCTGGTGACTAAAGACTGTATATTTAATTGATCCGGTCCAATGCCATCCATAGGTGAGATAACACCCCCTAAAACGTGATATTTGCCCGAATATTCCCTAGTTTTCTCCAAAGCAATCACATCTCTGGAGTCAGCTACCACACAGATAGTCCCCGTTTCCCGGTTAGGATTGCGGCAAATTTCGCAGATCGGTTCGGCCGAAAGATGGAAACAAACCTGACATAATCCTACTTGTTTTTTGGCTGCTACGATCGCCTGGGCCAATTCGATCGCATCTTGTTCCGGTCGTTTGAGAATATACAGGGCCAGACGTTGAGCGCTTTTGGGTCCCACCCCGGGTAATTTTTGTAACTGCTCGATCAAACGAGCTAAAGGCGGTGTATAAATAGCAGTTAATCCTCTTATCAGTTATCAGTTATCAGTTATCAGATTTGAGTTTTCAAGTGAGCAGTGTTACATGGAAGTTTCCTGCTGTCTTTTCACTGTTTACTGCTCACTGTTTACTAACTAAGACCTTTTTGGTAAACGGACATCGATAACACTGGTGTTGAAATTATAATTATCTCCTTCTAACTCGATTAAAGTGCCAATTTTCACCTTTTGACCGCCAACAACCGCACCGGTATCGGTAACTTCCGCTTGACCACTGAGAGTCATAATCATATCTTGAGAATAGTTTTCTGTGCGGGGATCGGGGAGGACTTTCACGCTACCATCGGGCTGCGGAACTAAGACATTTCTCGATAAAGGTTTAACATTTTTTATATCCACTTGACCGGCCGGTTGATTACGAATAACAATATTAGTTTTCTTCTCGGTATTGAATTGATTAATCAAGGCGTTGGGATTGAGAACACTTAAACCCCGGACAATAACATCCACTTCTATGGGTTCTTTGGTAACTTGAGCGATCGTACTTTTACCACTCGTCCCCGGGACAACAAAAATACCGATAATTGTCAATAAAATTACTAAGGCCGCTCCGATATCAAGCAAGCTAAATTTACCGAATAAACGTCCTTTTGAGTCTAATAATTGCATAAGCGGTTCACTATAAAATTTTGGGGAGAAGGGAACAGGGGAACGGGGTGATGGGTAGGGTTGATTCATGAATCAACCCTACTATGAATCAACCCTAGGGTGATGGGGGATGGGGAGAAAATACAAATAATCTCCTATCTCCTGTCTCCTGTCTCCTGACTCCTGAATCCTGCCTCCTAACGGCTAGTAAATTCTATCACGATCGGAATCTTGGTCGCGGACAGGAAGTCTGACTTAAGATAGAAGATCGGAGTCTCACACGGAGCGATCGATAGACAATGGCGGGTAAAACTCAACTTAAGAAACAAGAAAAGCAATTATCTCCAGTGGATCTGACCCCTTCTGACGGTAACAACCTCGAAAAAGTTGCCCCCGTTAAACATTGGTCGATCGAAGATAGCGAAAATCTCTATCGCATCCAAGGCTGGGGAGAACCCTATTTCTCGATCAATGCCGCAGGAAATATTACCGTCTCGCCCCAGGGAGAAAGGGGCGGTTCTTTGGACTTATACGAGTTAGTTTCGGCGATTAAGCGGCGAAATATCGGTTTACCCCTGTTAATTCGGTTTAGTGACATCCTTGAGGATCGGATCGAGCGCCTGAATGCCTGTTTTAGCCGAGCGATCGCCCGTTATAATTATCCCAATGTCTATCGCGGTGTCTATCCGATCAAGTGCAATCAACACCGTCACATCGTCGAGTCTTTAGTGCGTTTTGGCAAACCCTATCAATTTGGGTTGGAGGCTGGTTCAAAACCTGAGCTAATGATTGCTTTAGCTACCCTAGAACCAGCCTTAAACGGCAAAAATGACAAAACACAACCATTGCTAATTTGTAACGGCTATAAGGACAAAGAATACATCGAAACCGCTCTTTTGACCACTCGTCTCGGTCATCGGCCTTTGATTGTCATCGAACAATTGGAAGAATTATATTTAACCCTGCGCGTCAGTCGTCAGTTAGGAATTGCCCCACATTTGGGAGTGCGTGCGAAACTGGGGACAAAAGGGGTGGGCCGTTGGGGATGTTCCACGGGAGACCGGGCAAAATTCGGTTTAACCGTCCCGGAAATCCTAACGGTGGTGACGGAATTAGAACAAGCGGGGATGTTAGATTGTCTGCAACTGCTGCACTATCATATCGGGTCGCAAATCTCCGCTATTAGCGTCATTAAGGATGCTATTCGCGAAGCTAGTCAGATTTATGTGGAATTAGCGAAATTAGGGGCAAATATGACCTATCTCGATGTGGGGGGTGGTTTAGGGGTCGATTACGATGGCTCAAAAACTAACTTCTACGCCTCAAAAAACTACAATATGCAGAATTATGCCAATGATATCGTGGCCGAGGTCAAGGAAGCTTGTGAAGATGCCCAGATTTCACCCCCAATTCTCATCAGTGAAAGTGGCCGGGCGATCGCTTCTCATCAATCGGTGTTAGTCTTTGATATCTTGGGAAGTAGTGAGGTTCCCCAAAATCCCCCCGATCCCTGCAATGGGAAAGAACATCTCATCCTCCGCAATCTCTGGGAAACCTACACGGGTATCGATGAGCGCAATTATCAGGAAGCTTATCACGATGCGGGACAGTTCAAAGAGGAGGCGATTAGTCTGTTTAATTTCGGTTATCTCAGTCTCAAAGAACGGGCGAGAGCCGAACAATTGTACTGGGCTTGTTGTCACAAAATTCTGCAAGTGGCCCGACAACAGGATTATGTTCCCGATGACTTGGAAGACTTAGAGCAAATTATGGCCTCAATTTATTATGCCAATCTCTCGGTTTTTCAGTCAGTTCCCGATAGTTGGGCGATCGATCAACTATTTCCAATTATGCCGATCCATCGTCTCGATCGAGAACCTACCCAAAGAGGAATTCTCGCCGATTTAACCTGTGATAGTGACGGGAAAATTGCCCAGTTTATCGATTTGCGCGGGGACATAAAATCAGTTTTAGAATTGCATCCGTTGGAGTACAAAAACGGGAAACATTCTCCAGAACCCTATTATCTAGGAATGTTTTTGGTGGGTGCTTATCAAGAGATTATGGGCAATTTACATAATCTTTTTGGCGATACTAACGTGGTACATATTCAGATGAGTCCCAAGGGGTACGATATCGAGTATCTAGTCAAAGGAGATACGATCACGGAAGTATTAAGTTATGTGCAGTATTCCGCAGAAGACCTGTTAGAAAGAATTCGTCTTCGTTGTGAACAAGCTTTGCAGGAAAATCGCATGACTGTGGAAGAATCCCAATTACTACTACAGGATTATGAACGCAGTTTGCGACGTTATACCTATCTAGTGGGTGGGGATTGATGATTGCTCTTGCCGATCGAGTAATCGATCGAGGATGATAGAAAATAGACAAAATAGATAGGCAGTAAGGGGAAGCAGTGGATAAGGGAACGCTGGTAGAATTTCGGGTGCAAGGAGAAAGGCGCTTAGGGGTGATCGATCGCCCAGAAGGGAAAAAAGATTGGATCGTCATCGATCAAGGGGGAAACCCGCATAAACTGCGTCCCCAACGCTTCGATTACATTATCAAAGCAGGTCCGTCCAACTATAAAGAGATTGGCAATTTTCTGCGGGAAGTCCAACCCTATCTAGATGCTAGTGGTTTAGAAGTGGCCTGGGAATTATTAGCCGGGGAAAATCAGTTAGTCACTCCCGAAACCATGGCCGAGATTCTCTTTTCCGATCGCAGTCCGCAGTTTTGCTATGCGGCCCATTGTCTCTTGAGTGATGATAAAGTTTATTTTAAAAATAAAGGGGATGGTTACGAAGCCCGATCGGAAAATCAGGTAGAGGAAATCAAACACCAGCTAGAGGTGGAACAACAGCGTCAACGGGAAAAAGGCCAATTTCTCCAACGTCTCCAACAGGCCCTGGCCGGTGAAACGGTAGAATGGTCAGAAAGCGATCGAATTCGTCTGGAATCTCTAGAAAAATTTATCCTCCAACCCGAACAAAAATATCCAGCAGCCATGGACATACTCTCCCTGCTGGGCCGTTCCCAAACCCCCGAGGCCGCTTTTGAATTGTTAGTCGATTTGAAATGGTGGAGTAGTCACGAAAACCTTTTCCTGCGACGCAGTTCCTACCCCGTTCAATTCTCGAAAAAGGTACTTGATGTGGCGCGTCTTAATTTACTCAATCCCCCTGCGGATGCGGATGTCAACAATCGTCTCGATTTAACCCACCAAAAAATTTATACCATCGACGATGAAAGTACCGAGGAAATCGATGACGGATTATCGGTAGAAATGCTCGCGGATGGTGGTCATCGTCTCTGGATCCATATTGCCGATCCTAGCCGTTTAGTGCTTCCCGATGATGAATTAGACCTAGAAGCGCGTCGTCGCAGTACCAGTCTCTATCTTCCCACGGGAATGGTTCCCATGTTTCCCCTAGAGTTGGCCGCCGGTCCAATGAGTTTGGTACAGGGTAAACTTTGTCCCGCCTTGAGTTTTGGGGTAATCCTCGATGAAACGGGGGCGATCGCCGATTATCGAATCCATCCTAGTACAATTAAACCTACCTATCGCCTCACCTACGAAGATGTGGACGAAATGTTACATCTGGATCTGCAGCATGAACCGGAAGTGAAGATTCTCAACCGTTGGGCCAAACAACGCCACGCATGGCGCAAATCTCAGGGATCGATTAACATCCAAATGCCAGAATCATCCATTAAGGTGAAGGCTAACGACGAAATTATCGTAGAATTGCAGGAGGTTTCCCCATCTCGGCAATTAGTGGCGGAAATGATGATTTTAGCCGGAGAAATCGCCGGTCGCTACTGTCAGGAACACGAGATCCCCGTGCCTTTCCGGGGACAACCACAACCGGAATTACCCCCCGATGAGGAGTTAATTTTACTACCTGCAGGCCCGGTGCGTTCCTGTGCCTTGCGTCGCTGTATGCCGCGCAGTGAGATGACGACGATTCCTAACCGTCATGCTAGTCTGGGATTGAATACCTATTCCCAAGTAACTTCGCCAATTCGCCGTTATACTGACCTTTTGACCCATTTTCAACTAAAAGCCCATCTCCGGGGCGATAAACTGCCTTTTACCCGGGATAGAATGCAGGAAATTCTCTATAGTGTCGCTAGTTCGGCCCAAGAAGCCACCTCGGTGGAACGACAAACTAATCGTTATTGGAGTTTGGAATTTTTGCGACGACAGGGAGATCAAGTCTGGCAAGCTCTGGTATTGCGCTGGCTGCGGGAAGAGGAAAATTTAGGCTTGATTTTATTGGAGGAATTGGGGTTAGAATTACCCCATCGTTTTGAGCGTTCGGTATCTTTAGGCGATCGCTTTCAAGTGCAAGTTAGTCGCTCTGATCCCCACCGCGATGAGATCCGTTTTCGCGAGTTATCGGGTTTTGTCTCCTCCCAAGCAAGTTAATCTGTCAGGCAAAAAGGAGTCACTTATCAGTGATCAGTTATCAGATGTGAGTTTTTAGTTATCCCTCGATTCCTGAATTGTGACGCTCCTTCAGAGGTTATCTGTTGGTGTCCATAATGTGGAGCTTGATTGTACTTTGATGTAGTGTTTTGCAGGTGCTGAAAAGGGAGCATTATCAAAAGAGATCTGCTAGAATTAAAGTGTTTGTTGCCAAGCGATAGTTCCATAGATAGGTTAGAAATGGTTGATTTTAAGAAGAAGTTGGGTTTGAAATCAATTGAGAAAAAAGTAGATCCCGTTGAAATTTATGATGAGCTAGACAGAAGGAGCGAGACTGGTCCTTTGCGTCCAGTGCAAAGAGAAATTCTAACGAACTGGTGGTTGAATCGTAAAGACGATAAAGATTTAGTTTTAAAGTTGCATACTGGGCAAGGTAAAACTTTGATTGGTTTGTTGATCCTTCAATCTAAACTGAATCAAAAGAAAGGTCCCTGTCTATATGTGTGTCCCAACAAATACTTGGTGAAACAAACTTGCCAAGAAGCAGAAAAATTTGGCATTGGATATATAACTATTGATGGCAGCAATTCTCTGCCTGATCAATTTCTAAACTCAGAGAAGATATTAATCACGCACGTTCAGAAAGTTTTCAACGGGAAGTCGGTTTTCGGAATTGGTGGAAAATTTACAAAAGTAAACACGATTATTTTAGACGACTCACACGCCTGTATAGATTTCATAAACGAATCCTTTAAGATAAAAGTAAACAATTCCCATATTCTCTATCAACGTTTACTCCAACTGTTTGAAGACGATCTAAGAGAGCAAGGTGAAGGCAGCTTTTTTGAGATAAAGAGTGGCGGAAGCACAACTTTTTTGCCAGTTCCTTATTGGAATTGGCAAGATAAAAAGTCAGAAGTTGTACAAATTCTTCTTGAACATACAGATGACACAAAAGTAATGTTCACTTGGGATTTAATCAAAGACAGTATTGATAATTGTCAATGCTTTTTTAGTGGCAAAGAATTAGAAATTTCAACTTATTTTAGTCCAGTCAACCAGTTTTCTACTTTTAGCAAGGCTGAACATAGAA
>NZ_JASJFE010000053.1:0-1076 GCF_030067735.1 Microcystis sp. M53598_WE2
ACCCAAGAAATACCTTAACCAAGATTGTAAAGTTTTAGCACGTCTTTCAACAGTACTTTCTGAAAGTGACGGACACACTTCTAGTAAAAATTCTCTTGCTCTTTCTGGTTTGATTTCGGAGAGATCATGAGCATTTTGCCACTTAAACCATGCCAAACCCACCTTTGAAGCAATAAATTGGTGAGCCAAGAATCTTTTTTTTGATTTTTCTGACAGACGATCAAGCATGAAACAAGCAGTAGTTGGCTGCACTCGTTCGTCAGCCAGATTAAGAATTTCTGCAGCCCTTCTATAGTAGGAAAACTGCCTTTCTGTAATACCATTTCTATCCAAAAACTGTTGTCGAACAGTTGGCAAAGAATGAGGATATTGAATTAACAGCGAAGATAAATCAACAACTCGTTCTAACCTATCAGCTTGTGGAATATCATGAGAAAGAACCCTGATAGATCGTGATTTTAACCCTGTTAAACTAGATATATATTCATGTTCTGTAGAAATTGTTTTAATGACATTAAATTCTGAAGAATTAATGGAGACAGCCATATCTACTCGCAAATCATCCTCTTTGATTTTTGTGACACAATCTTGCCAAATACTAACAACTTCTAAGTCATTTTCACTTTCATTATCAATTTTTCCTGAGGAAAGGTCAGAGATAGTTTTTGCCAGTAAATTTGCGTGATTAGGACTGAGATTGACATGAAGTATAATTGTCCAAGAACCAGGTATTGCCTGCGCTGGAGTAAAAGCGGGAAGTTTATTGATTCTCTCAAAAGTCAGATCGGCAATTTCTTGAAATAACCGCTCTAATTTATCAATTACACTAGCAACTACAGACCAAGATTTTCTATCTTTAGAATCATTGTCAATACGAACTGCAACTGACAATCCATCACTATCAAGAACTGTTCCAATAGTGGCAAGAGACGAAGTGACTAATTGGAGTAACTTGTCTTTTGTCTCTGCCAAATTCTTATCTTCTGTATTGCGCTGTAAACTTTGAGTATTATAAATTTTTTTAATTAATTCTTCACCAGCAGAAAAAACATTACTATCTGAATATTTGGTTGTCC
>NZ_JASJFE010000166.1:0-5876 GCF_030067735.1 Microcystis sp. M53598_WE2
ACTGATTAACTAATTTTTTGGGGAAAATTAGTTAACCCATCATTATAACATATAATTAATTTGCAAGAGTTCTAATAATGGTCAAGAGGGAAAATTTCAAAAACTTTGGCCGAAATAATCCCGTTTATAGTTAAGTACCTAAGCAAAATTAATTACACATTAGGATTAGTTGGAAACTAAAAAAATAAGGCTAATTTATTAATTAGCCTTACTCTTATTCCTTACCTATTAGGTCAAATAGGATTAGTTGGAAACATAAAGTTTTGAGCGGTGCGCTCAGACCAGTCAAATTCCCTTACCTATTAGGTCAAATAGGATTAGTTGGAAACTGAGTTAACTGATACTTCTTAATCGAAGCTTGTCCACCGAGACCTTACCTATTAGGTCAAATAGGATTAGTTGGAAAGCAGAAAAAGGGTTTCTAAAAGAAACCCTTTTTCTAATAAATTGTGTCAAATATATCTTGACAAAAATCGATAAAAATGCTAAAACCTAACGGGAATATTCGCTTTAAATTACGAACACCTTAGCAGTTATCCTAATAGTGAAGTAGTAAGTTTTCCTTTGGGGGAGTCAGAAACCGATCGCCGGTCAAGGAAAAACCCGAAATTCAACCTATTCCCTCGGATCAAAATCTGGCAGCGTCCCCAGCTTGCGAATGGTCACTTTAACATCCATAGATAAATAGTCATCGGCATCACCAAACCAAGAACCAGAAAGAGGTATGATTTGACCGGGATGACGAGCGATCGCCACTCGAATTAAATCAAAGCCGGCGGTAATTTGATTAGTCGGATCATAATTACGCCAACCGGCCCCCGGTAGATAAACCTGTAACCAAGCATGGGTAGCACCAGAGCCAGTCATCCCCACTTCACCACCGTCGAGGGCAGCATCGTAGAGATAGCCACTGACAAAACGACAGGCTAAACCCAATCTTCGCAAAGCTTCGATCATCAACCAAGCATAATCGCGACAAGTTCCCGACTTTAGCCGCAGGGTTTCTCCGGGGGATTGAGTTCCTTCACTCTCCCGGGATTGGTAGGTAAAATTATCTTTGATAGCCGCCATCATTCTTTCCATGACATCGAGGGTATCATCTTGATCCCCCGCTACAAAACTTTTGGCCCAAGCTGCCAAGCTGCCGTCGGCATCCTCAGCGTGGGGACGCATAAACACCACCAGGTCTAACCATTCATCGGGGGTGTACTGGATGGGAATTTCGATCGCCCGTTGATCGAGGGGAAAATCAGCGATCGCTTTTAAGCCAAAATGTTCCGCCCGTAATCGACAGGTAACGATTAATTCTGACGCTGCTTGAGCGAATTCAATCCCTACCACGTTGTTAGATAGAGTATCCATAGTCCAGCGCGTTTTGGCGGCAATATTCGCCTCTACAGAATAACTGATAATTCTTTCACCGTGACCGGCGCTGGGCAAAAAAATCGCCCGATGTTCCCCAAAAGTTACCAGTTTACGATAATGATAGCTGGTGATGTGTTCCAAGTCGTAGATGACACTCATCCTGATTATCCTTAATAAAGTAGCTGGTTATAATTGAAGATAAATCCCCCCTTGATCCCCCCTTAATCCCCCCTTGATAAGGGGGGTATCTGACAATTTTTAACACCCACCCACTTAATCACTGACAACTGATAACCGATAACTGATAACTGAAATGACCTCTGACCCGTTCCTCGATCGAGCTTGGAATACCGAAGACCTAGAACAAGCGCTTCGAGGTGTCGGCACTATTCAAGAAGAACTCAACTATAATCAGGCACGCAATTCTCTGAGCAAACTTGTCGATCGTCTGGATCTTACCTCGATCGAGAAAATTGGTCTAGAAGCGGAGATTGATCGCCTAGTGGCCCTGCTAGAAAAACTCGATCGATCCCTGATTCAAATTGCCGCTTTTGGCCTGGTGGGCCGGGGAAAATCCTCGATTTTAAATGCTCTGGTCGGTCAAGAAATCTTTACAACCGGTCCGCTACACGGAGTTACCCGCACCATTAAAGGGGTAAATTGGCAGTTAAGCAGCGATGATACTTTCCCTCATCTAGCGCGTCTGACCCTGAACGGCCAGGGTAATGCTCAGGTGCAATTGCTTGATACTCCCGGTATTGATGAGGTAGATGGGCAAACGAGGGAAATTCTCGCCTGTCAGGTGGCGCAGCAGGTGGATTTAATCCTTTTTATCATCTCTGGTGATATGACCAAAGTGGAATTTTCCGCCTTGGCCAAGTTACGCGAAGCAGGAAAACCGATGATTTTGGTCTTTAATAAAATCGATCAGTATCCGGAAGTCGATCGCCTCGCTATCTATGAAAAAATCGCCTCAGAACGGGTGAAAGAATTACTCTCCCCCGATGAGATTGTTATGGTGGCGGCCTCTCCCCTCCTGGCGGAGACGGTTAAAGGGCAGGATGGTCGGCTAAAAATGCAACGATTTTGCGGAAAACCACAGATAGAAGCCCTGAAACTCAAAATTTTGGAAATTCTAGAGCGAGAGGGTAAATCGCTGGTAGCACTCAATTCTATGCTGTATGCGGACGAGGTAAACGAGCAAATTGTCGCCCGCAAAATGGCTATCCGTGATCGCGGGGCTAATCAATTGATTCAAAAAGCAGTGATGATCAAAGCATCGGCGATCGCTCTGAATCCGGTGACGGTGTTGGATCTGTTTACGGGGGCAGTTATCGATCTAGCCATGATTCTCGCTCTTTCTCGCTTATACGGCATCGATTTAACTCGTCAGGGGGCGATCGCTCTTTTACAAAAAATTGCCCTCAATATGGGGGGTATTAGTGCCAGCGAATTTTTAGCGGTTTTGGGTTTAAGTTCCCTAAAAGGATTACTCGGTCTCTCGATTCCTGCCACTGGCGGCATTTCTCTCCTTCCCTATACTTCGATCGCCCTGACTCAAGCGGGGGTTGCCGGTGTATCCTGTTACGCGATCGGCCAAGTGACGAAAACCTATCTCGCTAATGGGGCCACCTGGGGACCCGATGGCCCGAAGGCAGTGGTGGCCAGTATTCTCGATTCCCTCGATGAAACCTCGATTCTCAACCGGATTAAGCGGGAATTAGGCTCAAAATTGGGGGTTGGGGGTTAGGGGAAGTGGGGAAGTGGGGAAGCGGGGAAATTGAACTAAAACCCCAAAACCCCAAAACCCCAACCTCCAACACCTAAAACCTGTCTCCTATCTCCTGACTCCTAACTCCTAACTCCTAACGGTTGATCACTGATCACTGACTCGATCAATCCAAGAAATGCTTACTATGGACGATCGCCGCTATAATAACTACTGCTCCTTGAATTTGATAGATCAGACGGTAGGCATAGGCAGACTTTTCTCGGATGGTATCATCACTAAATTCGGCGCATTTTTTCGCTTCTAGGGGACAATTTTCTAAAGAATAGCTTATATCAAGAATTCGACGCACGACGGCCGCCGCGTAGGACGGGGAATCTCGACTAATATAAGATGCGATCGCATCCACGTCTTCAATTGCTTTGGGCGACCAGACAAGGCGATAATTCACTCGATCAGCCATTTGTTTAAAAGACCCTCAACTTCTTCTTGGGGGATTGTATTCTCCAGAGAGGCAGCGTTCAAACTTTGACGCACCTTCTCCAGAACGTATAAATGATACTGAATATCTTCAATTGAACAATCATCTGGTAATTGATTCAAGAGGGATTCCACTTTTTGTCTAATGCTATTCATACAAGTTTGACCGAAGTTTTTAAGGAAAAGTATAAATTTAAATTATCTATCAACTATAATCTATAGCAGTTATCTTAATAGTGAGGTACGAAGTATCTGGTTTTAGGGAACAGGGAACGGTTAACAGTAGCCGGTCGCCAAGAGATAATGCCAAATTTCTTTATACTTCATCTTTAAGAGAACCGCTATATCATAGATAGAAAACTAATAGTCACGCATCCTATCTTATGCCATAGTCCCCAGAAAAGCGAGAAAAAGTTAAGAATAGATAAGGTGATTATCTCGCTTTTGTAACATTGGGGCGGGTATTCTGTTAAGAATACTTAATAATTCTCCTATCTGCTCAATCCCCGCAACTTTTAGGGATTATTGACCAATAACCATCTAGCGGCCACAAGACCCCCCCAATCACAGAAATTTTTTGTTACATTAGTTTACAGTTCCCTCAACGCCCCAGTGGGTTATTAATTTTAATGTCTTCTTCGGTTCCTTCGTCGGATTTTATACCCTTAATCGGTCAAGAAACAGAAATCTTTAACTGGGCAAAATCCCATTATCGTAACCATACCTTTGCCAAAGATGAAAAAGTAGCCACGCGCCCCGGGCTATTATACTTTGTGGAATCTGGGGCGATTCGTATTGTTGGTAAGGCACAAGTTAACGTTATTGACCAAAAATCCTCCCGTCAACTACCTATGGCCGATAGTGAGGAAGTATTTCTCGGTTTTGTGGGTGCAGGTCAACCTTTTGAGATTGTTTCTCAATTTCCCTTTCAATTACAAGCCCAAGCTCATCTAGACGGAACCGAGTTAGTCTGGTTATACTGGGAAGATATAGAAAAATGGCCGCAATTGCGAGCGGCTGTTATGGAAACTTTTCGCCATCAATACCAGCGTAAGTTATTTTGGTTGAGTATTCTCGGTCAAAAACGCTCCCTCGATCGATTAATGGGGTTCTTGGTTCTATTATTGGAAGAATACGGTCAACCCTGTGTGGAAGGCTATTATCTCCCCTATCCCCTAACTCACGCTCAAATTGCCAGCGCCATCGGCACTACCAGAGTAACAGTAACAAGATTAATCGGTAAATTGCGACAACAAAATTCGATCTTTTTTAAGCAGGATAATCTTATCGGATTGCCCAGTTTATTTTTGAGTCAGAATTAATTTTTCTGCTGCTGGTGTTGCTGACTCAAGGTATTGTAAAGTTTCAATACAAATATAGTCAGATATAGTCAAGCATGGTAATATATAGATATGAAACTATCAGACTATGCAAAAAAAACAGGAATAAGTTATCGAACGGCTTGGAGGTGGTGGAAACAAGGGAATTTAACAGGTTATCAATTGCCTTCTGGTACAATTATCATAACGGATGACAACCATTCAAAACCCGACTTGATAGCCTGCATTTATGCAAGAGTTTCCAGTGCCGAAAATAAAGACAATCTAGATAGACAAGCTGACCGATTAAAAGATTATGCTGTTGCCAGAGGCTACAAAATCTACAAAGTTGTCAAAGAAGTAGGCAGTGGATTAAACGATAATCGCCAACAATTAGCCAAAATTCTAGTTGACCCCAATTATAATGTTTTAATTGTTGAACACAAAGACCGTCTAGCCAGATTTGGGACTAATTATCTAGAAATCTTGTTAAAAGAACTAGATAAAAAAGTGGAGATTGTCAATCAAAGTGAGGATAATCAGGATGAGTTGATGTCAGATTTAATAGCCATTATAACCTCTTTTTGTTCTCGAATTTACGGATTAAGAAGGTCGAAAAGAAAGACAGAAAAGATTATAGCTGAGTTAAAAGACAACGGATAATAATGTTAGTAGCAGAAAGACACATTATCAAGAAAGGACATAGATTTTGGGCTGAGATAGATAATTTATCTTGGCAGTCTAAAAATCTCTACAACTCAGCCAATTATTTAATCCGACAAAACTTCATTTATGGTCATGGCTATTTGACCTATAATCAGATGGCCTCTCTGAGGTCAAAGACAGAACAGTATCAAGCTTTACCCGCTAAAGTTTCCCAACAAGTTTTGAGAGGATTAGACAAAAACTGGAAATCATTTTTTGCCGCTTCATCGGAGTTTAAAAGTCACCCCGATAAATTTCTGGTCAAACCCAAAATCCCT
>NZ_JASJFE010000085.1:0-1399 GCF_030067735.1 Microcystis sp. M53598_WE2
CCAATTCATAATTCATAATTTAACCTTTGACTCACCCCGGCAATAGCAGCCAAGAGAAACCAAACAATAGTATTAATCTTGACATCGGAGAGGGTGACATCGACGAGATTAAATAAAACACAAGCGCCAAAAGCTACCAGATAGGTAAAGATAATTAACTCCCCCCCGGCTTTTTGTTGTCGTAAAAAGATTAATAAACGCACCCCTTGGGCATAAATCCAACCCACCCAAGCGGACAATAAAATTAAGCCAATAATTCCCGTTTCTGCCATTAACATCAAATATAAATTATGGGGATGACCTAACCATAATCCCTGACTTTTTTCGTAGAGAGGTGTAAAACTGCGTAATCCCCAACCGAATAGGGGTCTTTCTTGGGTCATTTCGAGAGTAAAACGCCATTGAGTTGATCTGAGAGTCGCTAGAGGGCGATCAGGGAACATTTCATCGGATAATCGCGCCCAAATCGCCCTAGGAACCAAAAAACGCACACTATCCCTTAAAGGATTTGGTCCCCAAGAAGCGAGGGAAATCACCCCCCCCAAGAGGATAAAACCGGCGACTAAGGCATTCCAACCCAGATAAAGGGCGAAAATTAGGCCTCCTAAAAAGGCTAAGGCCCAAGCATTGCGAGAATTGCTTAAAAATAGCCCTACACCGTCGATCAATATGGTTAAAGTTAAAAACCCGACTTTGAGATTTAAAAGGGTATTTCTTTGTCTGTGCCACTGCCGCAAAGTTAGAATTAATAAACCGAGGGCTAAAATCAGAGTTATTAATAAATAAGCCCCCAAAAGATTAGCATACATAAAAACCGAAGACATCCGCCCGCTCGGTTCACCCCCCGCCCCGTAGGGCCAGGTAAAAATCCCTTTTAATGCTTCCGGTTTTTGCCAACCGAGAAAAATTTGTCCCCATCCCATCACCACTACCCAAACCGACGGAATAACCATCACCCAAGCTAGTTGACGCAATTGAGAGGGTTTTTTAATTAATTGCCGAATATTGCTAAAAAAGAAGAAAAAAGGCAGGAAATTTCCTAAACCAATCCAAGCATCCCCCGGAGTTGGGGAAAGACTGGCACTAATCATCAACCAAAGAGTGACGATACCGAGACCTTGATTAAGACGTGACTGGATAATTGCCCGAAAATTGCCGGTAAAAACCCTAATTAACACGATAATAATGCCGATACCCGCCAACTCCGGCAGGATCATGGCGATAAAAACTGAAAAAAGTATTAAATTCCACTCCCACCCTTGACAAAAAATCTTTTTCATCGGAAATTTTGGGTCTGAAACCCCGCCGTTCTAGGTTAGCTTTACGTTAGAATTAAAAGGCCAGTCTCGAAAACCAAGTGGACGGCGCAGCACCTTGAAAACTCGGCTTAGGGGGTTCC
>NZ_JASJFE010000171.1:0-1100 GCF_030067735.1 Microcystis sp. M53598_WE2
ATCATCCCTCAGCCTTGAATCAGTTATCAGTTATCAGTTATCAGTTATCAGATGTGAGTTTTCAGTTCACCGATTACCGATTACAGCAAAAAACTCCCCAACACCCAACACCCAAATCCCACTTCCCCACTGATAACTGAAAAGTCTCCCCAATACCCGTTTTTACTTTCTCCTTTTCACACCTATGCTAGAAATTTTTACTCAGCTATCTCGTCCGACCAAAGTAGTGGCAATTGTCCTGGGTACTGCTCTACTTTTACCCGCTTGTGCCAATATTAATCCTCAAGACCTAAAACCAATTAAAATTGATGGTTCGAGTACCGTAGCACCAATTACCAACAAAGTTCTCGAAGATTTTAAAGCTAATACCCCTAACAAAGTTTTGGCTGATGTTAAAATTGACGCTAATATTTCAGGAACCGGCGGTGGTTTTAGAAAATTTTGTGCGGGAGAAACCGATATTAATAATGCTTCTCGGCCGATTTCTGTGGAAGAATTAAAAGAATGTGATGCTAATAAGGTCAGATTTATCGAACTACCGATCGCTTTTGATGCTTTAACCGTGGTAGTCAATCCCCAAAATAACTGGCTTGATGATATTTCGACCAGAGAATTAAAAACTATTTGGGAACCAGCGGCCGAGAATAAAATCAAACGTTGGAATCAAATTAATCCCGCTTGGCCCGACCAACCGATTACCCTTCACGGGCCGGGTAAAGATTCAGGAACCTACGATTTCTTCAGTGATGTAATTAACGGCAAAGATGCCAGTCGTGGGGACTTTAATTTTAGTGAAGATGACCAAGCTTTAGTTAATGCCGTCAGTCAAGATGCCAACGCTTTGGGATATTTTGGCCACGCTTATTATGAACAAAATCGGGATAAATTAAAAGCTTTGAAAGTTAACGGTATTGAACCAACTCGCAGCAATGTAGAGGATAGTAAATATCAGCCTTTATCTCGTCCTTTGTTTATTTATGTTAATGCCCAAAAAGCCCAAGAGAATCCCGCTTTAGAGAAATTTGTCGAACATTATCTCGATCGAGTTCCCAATTTATTAGATACTATTGGTTATATTCCCCTACCCGATGAGGCCTATC
>NZ_JASJFE010001069.1:0-2624 GCF_030067735.1 Microcystis sp. M53598_WE2
ACCGAGGGCTAAACTGCCCACCCAGAGAGTTAGGGCGTAGATAAATAATACTGTCAGACGGTGAGAGATACCCGCTTTTAGTAAACGATGGTGTAAATGACGTTTATCAGCCACAAAAGGGGATTTTCCGCGTTTGAGACGGGAAATAATCACCGTTGACATATCGAGGAGAGGAACCGCGAGGATGAGATAGGGTAATAGGACGGCGGTAACGGCAACAGTAGTCACAGCAGTAGTTTTAGCCAATCCAATCACCGCCACACCCGCGAGGGTAAAACCCATAAAATAGGCCCCACCATCCCCCATAAAAATTTGAGCGGGGTTAAAATTGTAACGCAGAAAACCCAGGGCCCCACCCGCTAAAGCAGCGGCGATAATAGCGGCGGCCGGTTGTCCCATCACCAAAGTTACAATCAAAATCACCACGGCAGATATACCGGAAACTCCCGCCGCTAATCCATCTAAACCGTCAATCCAGTTAATTGCGTTAGCCATCCCCACTAACCAGAGGAGAGTAACTGGCAAACTTAGCCAATGAATTTGTAATAAATCGCCGAAGGGAATAGAGAGGAAATCGATCCTCACCCCAGCTTGCCAAGCTAGAAAAGCGACGCTAAACTGCATTACCAGACGATTGAGGGGGGAAAGATTAAAAAGATCATCCGCTAGACCGATGAGAAAAAAGCCCAAGCCGCCTAGGGTTACGCCCCACACTTCCCATTCTCGATCGCTGTTTAAACCGGCAAACCCTCCCAACCACCAAACGATCAGGAGGGCAGTTAAAGCGCCGACAAAAATCGAAACTCCCCCCAGTCGAACCATAGGCTTTTCATGGACCTTCCTTTCGTTGGGTTTATCGACGTAACCGCTTTTCAGTCCGACGGTTTTGACGAGGGGGGTACTCCAAAGTACCACTGTATGGGCGATCAGAAAAGCAATTAGATAGTATAAATCTCCGGACATGGGAATTGGGGGGCGATTTAATTCACAATTGACGACCAAAGAACAATCGCCAATTATGAGTTTTTATTATCTCTCTTTTTAGGCCAAGGCGGGGACGGAAATATGGAGATGGGGATAGAGGGGGAAGCTTTCACAGAGTTTGGCTACCCGTTGACGGCAAGCAGTTCTCAGGGCTTCATCACCTGGATTAAGGAGAATATCGGCGATAATGTTGCCAATCTCGATAAATTCCGTTTCTCCTAGTCCTCTGGTGGTCATAGCCGGGGAACCCAAGCGCAGACCACTGGTGACAAAGGGAGACTCGGGATCGAAGGGAACAGTGTTTTTATTAGCGGTAATATTGATAGTACTCACCAAGCGATCGGCTTCTTTCCCGGTCATGCCCACGGATCTTAAATCGAGTAACATCAAGTGATTATCCGTACCATCGGTGACAATTTTAATCCCTCTAGCTTTCAACTGACCGGCCAAAGCTTGGGCATTAGCGATTACTTGGCCCGAATAGATTTTAAACTCTGGTTTCAATGCTTCCCCAAAAGCCACCGCTTTCGCCGCGACCACGTGTTCTAGGGGCCCGCCTTGGGTACCGGGGAAGACGGATTTATCGAATTTTTTACCTAATTCCTCGTCTTTGGTCATAATTAACCCCCCCCTAGGACCGCGCAGGGTTTTGTGAGTGGTGGTGGTGACCACATCACAGTGGGGTAGGGGGTTAGGATGATGACCAGTAGCCACTAAACCGGCAATATGGGCGATATCTGCCATCAGATAGGCCCCCACTTCGTCAGCGATGGCGCGGAATTTCTCGAAATCAATCTGGCGCGAGTAGGCAGAATAACCGCAGATAATTAGTTTGGGTTTTTCCTTGCGGGCGATGTCAAGGATGAGATCGTAGTCCAGGCGTTCGCTTTCGGGACTTACTCCGTACTGTACTACTCGGAACCATTTCCCAGAAACGTTAACGGGGGAACCGTGGGTAAGATGACCCCCGTGGGAGAGATCCATACCCATAATCGTATCGCCGGGCTGCAAGAGGGTCAGGAAAACGGCGAAATTAGCTTGGGCGCCGGAGTGGGGTTGTACGTTAGCGTGGTTTGCCCCAAATAGTCGTTTAACCCGATCGATCGCTAATTGTTCCGCTTCGTCAATGTATTCGCAACCGCCATAGTAGCGTTTTTTGGGCAGTCCTTCCGCGTATTTGTTGGTTAAAACCGAACCCTGGGCGGCCATGACGGCAGCGGAGGTAAAGTTTTCACTAGCGATTAATTCTAGGTGATCTCTTTGACGTTGTAGTTCTTTTTGCAGAATCCCTGCGATCGCTGGATCCGTCAGGGATAGTATATCTAAGTTCGTATCAGTCACGGTTACTCGATCCTTTCTTTAACAATTTACCTGTAATCATTGGGTCACTTTCTCCATTTTGGCACAATCTCTAATCTTCCGACACACCAGGGAGCTTAATTGCTTCTCTTCGGGATCGCTCATCAATTGTCAACTGTTAGCGGTAAAATATTCATTTTTAGTCAATAAGTGATAGTAAGTAGGTAGGCGTTAAAAATTATCAGATGCCCCCCTTATTAAGGGGGGATTAAAGGGGGGACTAAGGGGGGATCGGCACCCCCCTTATCAAGGGGGGCAGGGGGGATCGAACCTAAAATCCA
>NZ_JASJFE010001021.1:0-1628 GCF_030067735.1 Microcystis sp. M53598_WE2
AGCAAATAGGTGCAAGAATGAAAATTGTGGGAGCACAATGGAAAGCAGAGAATGTTCCTCAGTATTTGAAGCTACGTTGTGCTTATCTCAACGGCGATATTGCCTGAGTATTTTTACTCATTGCAAAACTGGGATGCTCCCAAAGTAAATTCCCCCACTGAATAAGCCTTAATTAAATTAGAATGTTCTAACTTTCTGGCATTTGTTAATTCAATTAATTTATCATCGCTACTTTCGGGGATAACTTTAATAGCAACTTCTTGAACCGATGTATTTCTGACCATTTCACTAGCATGAAATACACCACCAAAACCACCGGCACCGAGAAACTTATTAAGACGATAAGGGCCTATTTGTTGCCCTTCCAACATCTTCATCATTTGGTCTAGCATAATAATAACTCCTGAATTAACCAATTTTTACGTTGTGTAACTATCCTATTAAGTGAGTGGTTATAATTATTAAATTGAAGATAGATTGTGCCTTTGATCCCCCCTTGATCCTAGGGCTGTTTCATTTAAATTAATTACAGCTGATTTTGAGTCAATAAATTTGACCGAAGATTCTCAAGTTTATCTTTTTCTAATCAAAAGAGTTAGTCACAATAACTAATCTTTAATCTTCTGCCAATATTTATTATGAATAAATTGATAAAGCCTGTTCCCAAGCCACTAAAAGCCTATCTCTCTTGAAATTGTCTGAGAGTACATCCTGTTAATTTAGCTAATTTTTCTGCTTCTTACGTCGATAAAACTATCAGTTTTTCCCAACGTTCAGCTAACCACCTCTGTCCCTCTGTTATTGAGAGAAAACCCAAACCTCTGAAAAGATTCAATCCTATAGTTGTGAGAATTGACCAATTGCTGGCCGCTTGAAAATCACTTATCTCGCTTTTATCTTCCTCAAAAATTACATCTTTTACCCAATGTAACTGATTTTCTATTTTCCAATGTCCTCGAATAATTTTAGCAAATACTTGGGCGGATTCGGTTAGGCTACTGATATAGTAAGCTGTTTCTTCATAAGTTTTATCCCCGCGACTACCCCTTCTTTCTACTTTAATAATTCGGCGCAGATTTTCAAACCCTTGTCTTTCATTTTTCCTCACTTTAAAAACTTCTATTTTTCTTGAGATTTTTCGACCATGACTATTATCTTGTTCAAGAAAGCAACTTTCTGGCTTTGAGGAATTACTCAGGTATTGTATTCGCTGATAAAGATTTTTCTGATTTCCTTTAACCGTGATAACATAATCATTTTTACTCTTGGCTATTAAGCTGATTGTTTTTTTCTGACAGTGTAAAGCATCCCCAGTAAAAACTTTATTTTGAAGAGTGCAATCCTCAATTATAGCTTGACCTTCGTCGATTTCAGACCCTTTTTTGTTTTCAATTCTTTTTAAGTGTAATACCAAGCCACTTTCTTGACTAAACAATGAGATAAACATGATAAAATTTTGTTGTTCATTATTAGGATTCTTTAGGGTGTTTTTGAGACTTTTTCCATCTATATCTAGCCAATTTATATCACTTCTTTGTCCATATTCTTGTAATGCCCATTCATTAAACATTTTTAACAAACTCTGCCAGTCAACTCCCATCATTACCCTTCTAATTGTTGAATAGGAT
>NZ_JASJFE010000015.1:0-3270 GCF_030067735.1 Microcystis sp. M53598_WE2
GTCAAAATACGATCACTAAACTGTTCCGCAGTTCCGTCGTTCCCGAAAAGAAAAACTTTGTACTTCACCATTAAGATAACTGCTATAGTATCGAGGAAAACTAGAATTGTCTATGAACACATTCACTCCCCATCAAATTGTTAGTTTATTCTGCAAAAATCGAACTTTATACGGAGAAGTAATTCAGGTGATTGAAAGTCGTTCGGCTCTTTGGGTGCGTCCTCTTTGGTTAATTGTAGCCGATAGTTTTGAGACAATTGATGTGCGGGAAGGTTCCGATTTAATCCTGCCGATGGACTTATTTAAACCCGCCTTAGACACGGAAGTTTTACCCCTATTCTCCCAAGTTATTAAAGATAATTATATCACTAATATCTCCTATCCTCTCCAGGACTTTGTGCGGAAAGTGTGTCAAAATTATCCCGAATATTTTTAGAAAAATTTATGATTGATGAAGGTTACGTTAAATATAATTGTACTTGGATTCCTGACCGTCCCTTAATAAGCTCGGAGATTGCAGAATTAAATTATTGGCGTAATCGGCTCTATCGACTGGGATTAATCGGTCAATACGATAACGGAATCGGTTTTGGTAATGTGAGTCAACGAGGAAAAATAGACAAAAAAATTATTATTTCTGGCACTAATACTGGAGGGATTCCAGTATTAAATGAATCCCATTACACCACAGTTATAGACTACGATTGGAGAGAAAATCGGGTCACTTGTCGGGGAACAATTGCTGCTTCTTCGGAAACTCTCACCCATGGAGCAATTTATGAAGCGAATCCCCAGATTAATGGGGTAATTCATATTCATCATCGCCCCCTGTGGCAAAATTTGATGTATCGAGTGCCGACCACTCAAGAAAATATCGCCTATGGAACCCCAGAAATGGCCGCAGAAATTATCCGTTTATGTCAAGAAGAGCGTCTAGAGGAGCAACAAATTTTAGTGATGAGTGGTCATGAAGAAGGAATTATCGCCTTTGGTCAAGATTTAGCAAAAGCGGGCAATTTATTATTATCCTATTACCGGCAATCTCAAGCATCTTGAAAGTGACCCCCTCTCCAACTCACCACCAGGGAGACAAAAGCGGTTTTGATTTAGTCGTTTTCATGTTAACTTATTCTGTAGATTTTCGTCTTTGAGGAATGCCATCGTGATCGACATCTTCCATCATCTATCTGTCTCGATCGACTTTTCGCCCCTTACCAATGTCTTGATGACTATTTCGGAGCAAGACGTGGATATCATCGGCAATGTCCAGAAATCCTTCTCAAATTTCGTCAAAACTGGGCAAGCATGGGCCCTATTAATCGGTTTCATTGCCGGTTATATGTTTCGAGGTTTTACTTCTTATTAGCTTTTCGCCTATCAGCATTCAGCCAGAGTGAGCAATTCTTGCTATTCTTATGCTTGTAGGGTTGGAGATTTTTCTAACCTGAAGCGGTAATGCTATCAGCGCCGGATTATTCCCCAAAATTGTCCAGCATATTTTGGTTAACTTTATACACAATCATCTAACGAAAACAGTGACAGCAAAGAAAACTTGGAGCGATCGCTTTGAAGGTAGTCTCCATCCTACGATCGTGGAATTTAACGCCAGTATTGGCTTTGATATCGAATTAATCGAGTATGATCTCACCGGATCAATCGCTCACGCTAAAATGCTCGCCTATACGGGTATTATCAGTCCCGAAGAAGCAGATAGTCTCGTCTCTGGATTGGAACAAATTCGTCAAGAATACCGCACCGGCAACTTTAACCCCGGCATCGATCAAGAGGACGTGCATTTTGCCGTAGAACGTCGTTTAACCGAGATTGTGGGAGATGTGGGCAAAAAACTGCACACGGCCCGTTCGCGCAACGATCAGGTAGGAACGGATATACGTCTGTATCTTAGACAACAAATCGATGATATTAGGCAAGAAATTCGCAATTTTCAGCAAGCTTTAGTCAATCACGCCGAAAACCATCTGGAAACCCTGATCCCCGGTTACACCCACCTACAGCGCGCTCAACCGATTAGTTTAGCCCATCATCTCCTCGCTTATTTTCAAATGGCCGAACGGGATCACCAAAGATTAGGGCAAATTCGCGCCAGGACTAATATTTCGCCCCTAGGATGTGGTGCTTTAGCGGGGACGACTTTTCCTATTGATCGTCATTACAGCGCCAATTTACTCGATTTTGAGCAGGTGTATAACAATAGTCTCGATGGAGTTAGCGATCGAGATTTTGCCATTGAATTTATGACGGCCGCTAGTCTGATTATGGTCCACCTGAGCCGTTTGAGCGAAGAAATGATTCTCTGGTCTTCCCAAGAATTTAGTTTTATCACTCTCACCGATAGTTGTGCCACGGGATCTAGCATTATGCCCCAGAAAAAAAACCCCGATGTTCCCGAATTGGTGCGCGGCAAAACAGGGCGGGTTTTTGGGCATTTACAGGCGTTATTGACCTTAATGAAGGGTTTACCCCTAGCCTATAACAAAGACTTGCAGGAGGACAAGGAGGCGTTATTTGATGGCGTTAAAACCGTGCGGATTTGTTTGCAAGCGATGACGGTACTTTTAGCCACCGGGATTCAATTTAAAACCGACCGATTAGCTAATGCGGTGGCGGAAGATTTTTCTAATGCGACGGATGTGGCGGATTATTTAGCCAGTAAGGGAATTCCCTTCCGAGAAGCTTATAATTTAGTCGGGAAAGTCGTTAAAAGCAGTTTAGCAGCGGGTAAGTTATTGAAAGATTTAACCCTGACGGAATGGCAAGAATTACATCCAGCTTTTGAGGCCGATATCTACGACGCGATCGCTCCTCGTCAGGTGGTAGCGGCCCGTAATAGCTATGGTGGCACAGGTTTTGAACAAGTGCGATCGGCTTTAATTCAAGCTAAAGCCATTCTCGATCATCGAAAATTTGCGTCTGAAACCCCGCCGTTCTAGGTTGGCTTTACGTTAGAATTAAAAGGCCAGTCTCGAAAACCAAGTGGACGGCGCAGCACCTTGAAAACTCGGCTTAGGGGGTTCCGACCAGAAAAGCTTGGCCGGGTAAAAAGTCGCGCGCAACAAGTACAAGAAGCTATAGGCGGTCAACGTACCGTGGGACACACGGAATCGGGCTTCTGAAATGGGGCGAAAGTCTGTGGACTCTGTGTAAGACAGTACATGGTTTTTTAACTGTGGTATGCGACGGTGGTGGAAGCAGAAACTTAAATCGTGAGGTTTAGGAATCGCCGCCCTAAAAGTGCGGCGAGGATGTCAA
>NZ_JASJFE010000575.1:0-1284 GCF_030067735.1 Microcystis sp. M53598_WE2
ACATTTATTAACTGATAT
Organism: Microcystis sp. M53598_WE2; assembly: GCF_030067735.1. Taxonomy (NCBI): domain Bacteria; kingdom Bacillati; phylum Cyanobacteriota; class Cyanophyceae; order Chroococcales; family Microcystaceae; genus Microcystis; species Microcystis sp. M53598_WE2. Next base: position 19 of record NZ_JASJFE010000575.1, read on the forward strand.
TTTAGTCATTGCTGTTTTAGCAGTTATAGCAGGAGCCAAAGGTTGGGAAGACATGGAAAATTATGGACTCAGTAAGCAGTCTTGGTTATCTGAGTTTTTAGAATTACCTAATGGCATTCCTTCTGATGACACTTTTCGGCGGGTTTTTGAACGGATTAACCCGGAAGTTTTGGCCAAAGTTTTGTCTCAATGGCTGCCCCATTTAATCGGTTCTCTTTCGGGGGAAATAGTTCCCATAGACGGGAAAAGTCTCAGAGGTTCTTACGACCGTAATCAAGGAATTAAAGCCTTGCATTTAGTGACGGCTTGGGCGGGGGAGCAGAAATTAGTTTTAGGACAAGTCAAGGTGGAAGATAAATCCAATGAGATTACTGCTATTCCCGCTTTACTAGAACTGTTAGACCTTCAAGGGGCAATTATCACCCTAGATGCTATGGGAACTCAAACGGCGATTATTAATCATATTCAAGCCAAAAAAGCTGACTACGTTGTCGCCCTTAAAGCTAATCATCCGACTCTTTATACTCAGGTCAAAAACTGGTTTGAGCAAGCTCAAGCACATCAATTTGATGGTATTCAATTTAGTTATGATTACCGTCTGGAAAAAGGTCATCATCGCCTCGAAAAACGTTGGTGTTGGGCTGTACCTTTAGAAGCTTTCGGCGGTCTTTATCAACAAGCTCAATGGCGAGGACTTCAAAGTATTATCATGGTTAAACGAGTTCGTCATCCTGGTCATAAAACCACTTGTGAAGTCCAATTTTATCTCAGTTCTCTCCCTGCTGATGCTCAAAAAATAGGTAATGCTATTCGTAAACATTGGGGCATTGAAAATCAGGCTCATTGGATTTTAGATGTTACTTTTAATGAGGATCAATGTCGGATTCGCTCTGGTCACAGCCCTCGTAATTTTGCCTTCTTGAGACGAGTAGCACTTAACGCTCTTAACCAGGAATCCACTTACCGACGTAGTCTGGCACAAAAAAGTAAACGGGCGGCCATGGATAATAACTATATGATGGCTGTGCTGAAAGCCTTTTGTCAAGCCTAATTGAGATGCTCTTACCCTGGTCTTTTATCAAGTCTAATTTTAGGGGTTTTGCTCACGGAAACATCAGCTTTTCACAGAACTCGATTTTTATCTTAAAATTGATACAATCAACCATAAAGAGATAATGACAATGATCAACCTAGAAACGATTCAAGAAGATATTGCGTCCCTTCCCCTCGACGCACAACAGACTATTCTTGAACTTGTAGATATTC
>NZ_JASJFE010000952.1:0-5276 GCF_030067735.1 Microcystis sp. M53598_WE2
GGAACCCCCTAAGCCGAGTTTTCAAGGTGCTGCGCCGTCCACTTGGTTTTCGAGACTGGCCTTTTAATTCTAACGTAAAGCCAACCTAGAACGGCGGGGTTTCAGACCCAAAATTTCCGATGATCAAGTATAAAGTTTTCGTTTTCGGGAGTCAGAATTCTCCGAGTCAGGAGACGAGCGCACACAAGAGCATACTTCATCCTTAGGATCAAATCCGTAACTACTTAAATATTCAGCCACAGGGCATCAGCAAATGATGCCCTTTTATTTATTAAACCTCTTGCATAATTAATTTTTGGTGGTTCAAAACCGTCCTATAAGCTGTTCGTAATTTAAATTGCTTGTTGAGACGAGGCAAGAGGCACTCTTGCAAAAGGCAACACCCCCCTGCCCCCCAACCCCCCCGATGTCGGGGGGGGGCAAGAGAGGATTGGGGGAGGTTCGGCTAATCTAAGAATAAGCGGTTTAAATACGTCTTAGCTTAATACTAAATCCTGTTTAAAAGGTATAGGAGAGCAGGGGAGAAGGGAGCGGGGAGCGGGGAGCGGGGGAGATGGGAGCGGGGAGAATAAATAAAAATAATCTCCTGAATTCTGAATACTGACTCCTGAATTCTGACTACTGACTCCTAACCCCACCAACAAACTTTTTGCCGCAAACCCTAATTAGAGATTTTTCAGTACAAAGGCTCTAAAATGGCGAGTGCCAGTTATTGGCCTGAAGACTTGTTTTTTCGGTCTTGTGGCTTTATCATGGGTACTGTGTGGTGTGTGTGATGTGAAGGAGTAAGATGACTGCTAATAGCCAACTTATCTCCGTCAAGGCTCTACAAGCTTTGATGAAGCGAGGGTTCAAACCTTCGGTCTCTGGTAGACGGCATCAAAAATCTTGGTTAATAGCTTTAGACGGCGATACCTCAAAACGATTATTCGATATCGTTTTCTCCCTATCGGTTCTAATTTTCTTTTCGCCGCTTTATTTAATCTTAGCCTTATTGATCGCGATTAGTTCCCCCGGTCCGGTCTTCTATGTGCAGAAGCGCGTCGGTCAAAACTTCCAGCATTTCAACTGTATTAAATTCCGTACTATGGTAATGGATGCGGATAAGGTATTAGAGAGACTGATGGAAGACTCTCCCCAACTGCGGGCGGAATTCGAGGATAATTTCAAGCTGAAGGACGATCCCCGGATAACTTGGATTGGCAAGTTTCTCCGCTTAACCAGTTTAGACGAGTTTCCCCAATTCTGGAACGTCCTGCGAGGAGATATGAGCGTCGTCGGTCCGCGGCCTTTAGTTCCCGAAGAATTGCAGAAATATGGCAATCGCATCGACAAAGTTTTAACTATTCGCCCCGGTTTGACTGGTTTATGGCAAGTTTCGGGACGTAATGACATACCCTATCCCCTGCGGGTGCAGATGGATGTGTATTACGTTAATTCGCGTAACTGGTTAACCGATATCTGGGTAATCTTCAGAACTATCGGTGTTGTGGTTTTTCCCAAAAATAACGGTGCTTACTAAAGCGGTGAATAGTAAAAAATTACTCACTGCTGTTTCAATGTAATTAATCGCTAGACTGGAGGAGAGAAGGGCAGAACTTGCTTTTTTCTCCTCTTTTTTTGAGAAATATTATGACAGTAATTAAGTGAAGTCAAAAAAGAATTGTAATCATAGCAAACCGGGGACTTTGCGATAGATAGAAGCGATCGATCCCCGGAATCCTACACTGGTGAATTCTACCTCATCCCCGGCTTCATAGATCTGTTCTTTCCAAACTCCCGAATCCTCGCGACGGTGACATTCAATTTTCATCTGGTTTTGATGAATAAGAATGTATTCTTTTAAGGTGGGACAGGTTTGATAATCGCTGAATTTATCACCCCTATCAAAGGATTCCGTAGATTTCGATAATACTTCAATAATCAGAACGGGATAGAGAATAAAATCATCGGTATTGTTAATCTCTCTCTCGTCACAAACCACCGCAATATCGGGATAATAATAACAATTTGCCTCCTCTAACCGGACTTTGATATCGGAAGTGAGAACAAGACAGGGACTATCATCGAGATGGATATTCAATAAAGTGGCTAGATTTGTATTTAAGACAATATGGGGCTTTTTTGCGCCTACCATTGCATAAATCCGTCCTTTTCGGTACTCGTGCTTGAGCGGACTGACTCTTTCCCCTTCTAGATACACTTCTGGAGAGACATAAAAAAAATTAGGATTCGTCACTATGGTCCTCATGCTCCCTATTCTCGAATAACTGAATTATAGCCTTTGGGAATCATCGCTCTTGGACTCAATCTCGGTAGACTGATAGATCAATGATTGTCACTTGTAATATTTATATTACAATTATGTGACAGAATAGAGATAACGACTCTCAAAGGGACGTTATTTAGGAATGAATCCCGAAAACGATTGATATCCATAGGTTTGCCAGAATGTCCAACGCTAAAAGTTACAAAGATACCGTTAATTTGCCTCAAACTGACTTTGATATGCGAGCAAATGCCAGTAAACGTGAGCCAGAAATCCAGAAATTCTGGCAAGATGAGCAAATATATGAGAAATTAGCGCAAAATAACCCCAAAGAATTATTTATTCTCCACGATGGACCACCCTACGCTAACGGGTCTCTGCATATCGGTCATGCTTTAAATAAAATTCTCAAAGACATTATCAATAAATATAAACTGCTGCAAGGCTACAAAGTGCGCTATGTGCCTGGTTGGGATTGTCACGGGTTGCCGATTGAACTGAAGGTTTTACAAAGTCTCAAAAGCTCGGAAAAAGAGGGTCTAACCCCTTTGAAATTACGTCAGAAAGCCCACGATTTTGCCCTTCAAACGCAAAAAGAACAGTGTGAAGGTTTCAAAAGGTATGGAGTCTGGGGAGACTGGGAAAATCCCTATTTAACCCTACAACCTGAATACGAGGCCGCTCAAATTGCCGTATTCGGAAAAATGGCCCTGAAAGGTTATATTTATCGGGGACTAAAACCAGTTCACTGGAGTCCTAGTTCTCAAACCGCTTTAGCTGAGGCCGAATTAGAATATCCCGAAGGTCACACTTCCCGCAGTGTCTATGTTGCTTTTCCGATTACGTCAGTTTCAACCCCGGTTTTAAGGCCATTTTTGCCTAATTTATCCGTCGCTATCTGGACGACTACTCCCTGGACTTTACCCGGGAATTTAGCCGTCGCATTGAACCCAGAATTAAACTATTCAGTGGTGGAAACTAGCGAGTCTAATTATCTAATTGTAGCGACGGATTTAGTCGAAAAATTGGCCGACACTTTTAACAGGACTTTGACGATTAAAGCAACGGTTAAAGGTCTGGAATTAGAACATACTAAATATCGTCATCCTTTGTTTGACAGAGAAAGTGCGATTCTCATCGGTGGGGATTATGTCACCACTGATTCCGGCACCGGATTAGTTCACACGGCCCCCGGCCATGGTCAGGAAGATTATATCGTCGGTCAACGTTACGGTTTACCGATACTTTCTCCCGTGGATGATAAGGGAAATTTCACCGCAGAAGCGGGACAATTTGCGGGTTTAAATGTCTTAAAAGATGCTAATGAAGCAATCATTTTAGCACTGACAGAAAAAGGTGCCTTACTCAAAGAGGAAGCATACCAGCATAAATATCCCTACGATTGGAGAACCAAAAAACCGACAATTTTTCGCGCAACGGAACAATGGTTTGCTTCCGTGGAAGGATTCCGGGAATTAGCTTTAGACGCGATTGATTCGGTGCGTTGGATTCCTGCAACGGGTAAGAATCGTATCACTTCTATGGTTAGTGAAAGAAGCGATTGGTGTATCTCTCGTCAGCGCAGTTGGGGGGTTCCTATTCCTGTTTTTTATGACGAAGAAACGAATGAACCTCTGTTAACGGAGGAGACGATTAATCACGTTCAAGCTATCTTTGCGGTCAAGGGTTCTAACGCTTGGTGGGAGTTATCGGTAGAGGAATTGTTACCTCCCAGTTATCGCGATAATGGTCGCAGTTATCGCAAGGGAATGGATACTATGGATGTGTGGTTTGATTCTGGTTCTAGTTGGAATGCGGTGGCTAATGCTCGACCAGAATTAAGTTATCCTGCGGATATGTATCTAGAAGGATCGGATCAGCATCGGGGATGGTTTCAATCGAGTTTATTAACCAGTGTCGCTGCTAATGGTATTGCTCCCTATAAAACGGTGTTAACTCACGGTTTTGTTTTGGATGAACAGGGACGAAAAATGAGTAAATCTCTGGGGAATGTCATCGATCCCAATGTGATCATTAATGGGGGTAAAGACCAGAAAAAAGAACCCGCTTATGGGGTGGATGTGATTCGGTTATGGGTGTCCTCGGTGGACTATACCAATGATGTGAATATCGGTCAAAATATTCTTAAACAGTTGGTAGATATCCGTAATAAAATCCGTAATACTGCTCGGTTTTTACTGGGGAGTTTAAATGATTTTGATCCCGTTAAAGATGCGGTAGCTTATGAAGATCTACCGGAGATTGATCGCTATATGTTACATCGGATCTCGGAAGTGTTTACGGAAGTAACGGCAGCTTTTGAAAGTTTCCAATTTTTCCGCTTTTTTCAGACGGTACAGAATTTTTGTGTTGTCGATTTATCTAACTTTTATATCGACATCGCTAAGGATCGTTTATATATTTCTGATCCTAATTCTTTCCGTCGTCGCAGTTGTCAAACAGTTTATGCTATTGCTTTAGAAAATCTTGCTAAAGCGATCGCTCCTGTCCTGTCTCATCTAGCGGAAGATATCTGGCAATTTCTCCCCTACAAAACTCCTTATTTATCGGTATTTGAGTCAGGATGGCTAAACATCGATCCTGCTTGGAATAATCGCGAATTGGCCGATAAATGGGCGAAATTCCGGCAGCTACGCACCGAAGTTAATAAGGTGATGGAAACTGCCAGAAATGATAAGGCGATCGGTGCTTCTTTAGAGGCAAAAGTTTTACTTTATGTTGCCGATGAAAGCTTACAACAGGAGTTAGAATTATTCAACAATTGTGATAGTTTAACGGGGAATAAAGTTGATGAATTGCGTTATCTATTTCTCTCTTCCCAAGTGGAATTAGTCAGTGATATTAGCGCGATTCAAACCGCAGAATATAAAGGAGAATCGGACTTTGTTTCGGTGGGAATTGTCAAAGCAGACGGCGAAAAATGCGATCGCTGTTGGAATTATTCCACTCAAGTGGGAAAATTTGCCGATGATCCCACTATTTGCGA
>NZ_JASJFE010000230.1:0-2134 GCF_030067735.1 Microcystis sp. M53598_WE2
ACCAAAAAGTGCCAGATCCCGGAGTGATCGGGTGGAAAATTCAGGTACTTTTTCCCTGAAAATTAGGTAATTGACCCCCTCAAAATCGCTAAAACCCTACACCCTACACCCTACACCCCACACCCTGCCCCCAGGAAAAACTTTTTCAGCCAACCCTAAATAGCGATCGCTTTTATTGATAACCCTCTGGAGAGGCGAGGAAAAACGCGATCGCTCGCCGACAGGAAAGTTTTCCGCCAGGGCTAAAGGTCGAGGTCGCTTTTGAAGGGAAAGTCCCGCAAAAAAGACATTCCCACTCACGGATATTTAACGCTTTCTTGCCACCAATATTCCCACAACGCCGAACTTCGATGACAGGAGAAGAGATGAGGATGCCTACTCGATTAAATTTTTCTAGCGAGCGGTTTTCCCTACCCGGGTTAAAGCGTCTGCGATCCTATCGCTCGGCCTGGTTGCGGGGAGATATCATTGCGGGGATCACCGTGGCGGCCTATCTCGTTCCCCAATGTCTGGCCTACGCGGAACTGGCCGGAGTACAACCGATCGCCGGATTATGGGCGATCCTACCGCCGCTGCTCATCTATGCCCTGCTCGGCTCCTCGCCACAACTCTCCGTCGGGCCAGAATCGACGACGGCAGTAATGACCGCCGCCGCTATCATGCCCCTCGTCGCCGGGGATAGTAGCAACTACGCCAGTCTGTGCAGTCTATTGGCCCTACTCGTGGGGAGCGTCTGCTGCGTCGCCGCTTTCGCCCGGTTGGGGTTTCTCGCCGATCTCCTCTCCAAACCGATCCTCGTCGGCTACATGGCCGGAGTAGCGGTGATCATGATCGTCGGTCAGTTGGGAAAAATTAGCGGGATGTCACTGAAAGCGGAATCGCTTTTCGGACAGATCGGGGAATTTTCGGGACATTTATCCGAGATTCACCCACCAACTCTGATTCTCGCCGCCGCTGTTCTAATTTTCCTGCTAGTGGTACAACGTCGCTTTCCCAATGCCCCCGGCCCTTTACTCGCGGTTCTACTGGCGACATCGGCAGTATATTTGTTCGATCTGAACGAGCGAGGCATCGCCGTGATCGGGGAAATTCCCGCCGGTTTACCGAGTTTGAAAGTACCGAGAGGTTTTTCTTCCCAGCAGCTCGTCTATTTACTCTCCTCGGCCATCGGTATCGCCCTCGTTGGCTATTCCGATAACGTCTTGACCGCCCGCGCCTTCGGGGCGAAAAACAACTATCGCATCGATGGCAATCAGGAATTACTCGCCCTGGGAGCGGTGAATATCGGTAACGGCATCATGCAAGGCTTTCCCGTCAGCAGTAGCGGCAGTCGCACGGCGATCGGCGATTCTCTGGGCAGTCGATCGCAACTGTTTTCCCTCGTGGCTTTTCTGATCGTGATTTTGGTACTCTTGTTCTTACGTCCGCTACTATCCCTGTTTCCGAAACCGGCCCTGGGGGCGATCGTGATTTACGCCGCGCTCCGTCTGATCGAGATCTCGGAGTTCAACCGTCTGCGTTGTTTCAAAACCAGCGAGTTCCGATTGGCACTCGTCACCATGTTCGGTGTCCTGGCCACGGATATCCTCGTCGGGGTGGGGGTTGCCGTGGGGTTATCGGTGGTCGATCTGTTCACGCGGCTGATGCGACCACACGATGCGGTTTTGGGGGAAGTGCCGAATCTGGCGGGCCTGCACGACATCGAGGATTGGCAGGGCGCGACGACGATCCCCGGATTGGTTCTCTACCGTTACGACGCGCCCCTCTGTTTCGCCAACGCCGAGAATTTTCGGAAACGGGTAATAGCGGCGATCGAGGCGGAGAAAGTCCCCGTCGAGTGGTTCGTTCTCAACGCCGAAGCGATTCTAGATATCGATATTACGGCGGTCGATATGTTGAAAGAATTACATCGAGAATTAATCGGTAGTGGTATTACTTTTGCCATGGCGCGGGTGAAGCAAGATTTATATCAGCAATTAAAAAAAGGAGACCTATCCGAGACGATCTCGACCGAACGTATTTATCCAACCCTAGAGGAAGCGATCGAGGCGTTTCATCATCGGAAATTTTGGGTCTGAAACCCCGCCGTTCTAGGTTGGCTTTACGTTAGAATTAAAAGGCCAGTCTCGAAAAC
>NZ_JASJFE010000933.1:0-1024 GCF_030067735.1 Microcystis sp. M53598_WE2
AACAAGTTTAGACTTTACGACCCAAAAAGCCAAAAAAGGAATGGGTTATCTAGATTATAAAAAATCCTTTGGTCTCAAAGTTCATACCACCTTAGGAGTGTCAGCGCAAGGAATACCTTTGGGACTGATTAATCAATAGGTCTGGGCAAGAGAAGAAAAGAATTTAGGGATGCCAAGCAACGAAAAAAAAGAGAAACCCAAGAAAAAGAAAGTCATACTAAATCCGTAGCCTATGCTCAACGGATTTAGTATTAAAACTATTTGGTTGGGACTGCGAAAGTTACATGATATCAGCCAGACTTGGAAACTATCTGATCAAATTATTTTCCCCATAGAACCCCCTTGAGCAATCTTGCACACTTTTCTCTTTTTGTCAAATTTTATGTTAAGAAAGATGCGACTAATGGATAGGAGGGCCACGAATAAAGAAAAATGGTATTAATAGGGAGCTAACTGCGAAATTAGCCTACAAAACCTGAAAAAATCTCCCACAAACATGGCGAGGACAAGCATGAATACAATTAGTAATTTTTTAGCTAGTGCTATTGTCGGCGGCTGGATTATGACCATGGCAGTTTTTGCTATTCAAAATATCCAACCAGTTTCTTTAAAGTTTCTACAATTTGAGTCAATTAAAGTACCTATCGGTGTTTTATTGGCTTTTTCTTTGGGAATTGGATTTTTTATGGCCGCATTTATCCCCGCTTTTTTGAGAAAGTCGAAAAAATCTCCTCGCAGTCGCTTTCCTCCCCCACAACCGGGGTTAGACGAGTTTGATTTTTAGATAGGGTTTGCGGCAAAAAGTTTGTTGGTGGGGTTAGGAGTCAGTAGCCGGTCGTCGGTCGTCAGTAGCCGGTCGTTTCAGGCTTTGTTGCCCTCTCTTTTTGTACCAGATTATGTACTACAAGAAGGATAATGCAAGGTTTTTGAGGGTCCCAATCCGATTTTCGCAGCATGAACATCGGATTTTAACAGGTCAAAAGCCTTATTTTAAAAGGGTTTTACCATTATTCAGCAAGCCCTA
>NZ_JASJFE010000579.1:0-2122 GCF_030067735.1 Microcystis sp. M53598_WE2
AAGAACCCTGATTTTATCAGTGCTGCCACTATCTTTATTTTTATTGTCGTTTGGTCGGTGAATTTAAATATTAAGGATTGGGTTTTGAGTTCCCCTTACGGTAGATATTACTTTATTATCGGAACGGCAATTACTTTAGGGGGATTTTTCTTTAATGATTTAACCGAGAAAAAATCGAAAATTTTAACTAATTTTGTCAAGATAATCATGCTGATTGTCTTTTGGGGATTGTTACTAGGTAATCTTAATCTCATCCTTAACTATAAATTGCCAAGTTAAGCTAGTAAAACTAAACAAATAAATCTTGAACTTTTAATTATGACAATCCTGAAACGTTTTCCACTTTCTCATCCCTTATTTTGGGCAATTATCTACTTTGTTGCTTTGGGAATTATCTCGGTTATTTTAGGTCAAGATGTTAGTTGGGATTTACGAAACTATCATTTTTATAATCCCTATATGTTATTGACAGGAAGGTTTAAGTATGATGTCCTACCCGCGCAGATACAAACTTTTTTTAATCCCCTGATTGATGTTCCCTTTTTCGTCGCTATTTATTATCTGAAACTGCCTCCGATTGTCGTGGGTTTTTTAATGGGAGGATTTCACGGGTTAAATCAATGGTTAGTTCACCTAATTACCTATCATTCCCTCGATAAAGTTTCCGAAAGATACCGGATAACTCTAAGTATAGCGGCAGCGATTACCAGTATTTTTGGAGCAGCCTATATCTCGGAGTTAGGAACCAGTATTGGTGATAATACCACCAGTGTTTTCGTTCTGGGAGGATTATTTTTTATAGTTAGTAGTTTAGGGAAAAATCTGCCAATTCCCTCTAAAAATATTCTTTTAGCTGGATTCTTATTAGGATTAGCAACGGGGTTTAAATTAACCAATGCTTTATATGGTATTAGCTTTTTGGTAGCCATTAATTTTTTACCTAATTCTTGGTCAGACAAATTACGCAATTTAATCCTATCAATTCTCTCAATGGCCGTGGGTTTTAGTCTCACTGCTGGTTATTGGATTATCCTAATGTGGACAAAGTTTGCTAATCCTCTTTTTCCCTTCTATAATAAAATCTTTCAATCTCCTTATATCGAAACCGATGTCAATTTACAAGACCTGCGATTTTTGCCTAGAGACATTTGGCAATGGTTATTTTACCCTTTTTATTTTGCTCAAGAACAAACCTTAGTAGCTGAACTTAAATTTAAAGAATCTCGCTTTGCAATCGCTTATATTCTCATAGTAATATTGCTGGGTTTTATTCTTTATCGCTATGGTAACAAAAAATTAATTTTTCCTGTAAATAACCTAATTTATACCTCAATTTTAAGCTTTTTACTACCCTTTTATTTGACCGCTTACTCCATTTGGTTAAAGAAATTTTCTATCTATCGCTATCTCATAGTTTTAGAGTTAATTACTCCCATTTTAATTCTCTTAATTGCTGCCTATTTCTATCCTAAGAGAAAACCAGTATTATTAGTCACTCTAGGGATTTTTGTTTTAATTTTAGCCACTGTTAAACCCCTAGATTGGTGGCGAATTCCTTGGTCGGATAACTATTTTAGTATTGATAGACAAGCTTTGGTACAATATCAAGATGATGTAATTGTTCTCTGGGGAGGAGAACCGGTCGGCTATGTGGTTCCCTATTTTCCTAGTAATACTCGCTTCCTGCGTATTACTGGTAATTTTGGGTTAAGTCCTCATACCAAAATGAGTAAAATAGCAGAAGAGATTATCGATAAAACTCCCGAATCATCGCTGTATTTACTAGAGGTCAATTTTGAACTAAAAGAATCAGATAGGGAAAAATCTAAGCAAGCAGCTTTAGAATTTCGTAACCTTGTTATTGATCGCAATAATTGTCAACCTTTTATAAATGCTATTGAAAAATACTCAATCTGTAAACTCAGAAAAATTTCACCTTAAATACTCTAGAAAACTAGGTAATAAATTATGACAACCCTGAAACGTTTTCCACTTTCTCATCCCTTATTTTGGGCAATTATCTACTTTGTTGCTTTGGGCATTATCTCGGTTCTTTTAGGTCATGATGTTAGTTGGGATTTACGAAACTATCTTTTTTATAATCCCTATATGTTATTGACCG
>NZ_JASJFE010000077.1:0-1172 GCF_030067735.1 Microcystis sp. M53598_WE2
ACTTATAGAGGAGAGGCACTCATGCAACAGGCAAGAGGCAAAAGGGGGAATAAATAATCAGTTTTTAATAACCAGATTTAGTATCAGTTCCTCTGAACTTAGATGTTCGGCTAAGTAAGCTTTCTTGGGCATTTTATCTCCTTGTTTTTACTCGTTTTATTATAACAGGATTTGGTATTAGAAGACAAAACAGGATAGACTTTTCTCTAGTCCGATCGATTTTGGGGACCATGAAGGATTTATTGGCGATTTTTAGCAAGGAATTAAGCTCTTGGTTTCGGCGCTGTTGGTTAGCGGTACTATTGACCGGCAGGGTTTTTTACTTCCTATTCACGCGCCAACCCGATTGGCGCGTCACCCAAGAACAAATGGTAGCAGCTGGGCCCGCCTCGCTGATTATCGCCATGATCACGGCCGCGGTGATCGGGATGATCTTTACGATCCAAGTGGCCCGGGAGTTCCAAGCTTTGGGCGCTGGCAGTATGGTGGGGGGAATTTTGGCCCTTGCTCTCGGTCGGGAACTCTGTCCGATTATGATGGCGATTGTGGTAGCCGGTCGGGTAGGATCGGCTTTTGCGGCGGAAATCGGTACCATGAAGGTGACAGAGCAGATCGACGCACTCTATATGCTCAAAACCGATCCCGTGGAATATCTGGTGCTGCCCCGTTTAATTGCCTGTTGTCTGATGGTTCCCGCTTTGAGTGTTATGGCGTTGCTGATCGGTTTAGGTAGCGGTTTGCTGGTCGGCCAAAGTTTATACGGGATTGCCAATTCAGTTTTTCTCGACTCGGTTCGCGGTTTTCTGGGTGTGGGAGATGTGCTGAGTGGACCGGTTAAAGGGGTGGTTTTTGGGGCTTTAATCGCAATTATCGGCTGTAATTGGGGTTTAACGACCGATGGCGGTGCTAAAGGAGTCGGCCAAGCTACTACCGCGGCCGTAGTCACTATGCTCTTAGCGATTTTTGTATCTAATCTGCTGATGACCTGGATCTTGTTCCAAGGATCTGGCAATAGTTCGGTTTTATTTGGACAGTAATTTCAGTTAAAAACTGTCATTTTCTCGCCATTGTTCTAATACTAAATCCAGTTATTAAAGACTGATTATTTATTCCTCCTTTTGCCTCTTGCCCCCGCCCCCCCGACCCCCCCGATGTCGTAGGGTTGATTCATG
>NZ_JASJFE010000931.1:0-1513 GCF_030067735.1 Microcystis sp. M53598_WE2
ACCTATCGGTGAAACTGGAGATTTTCTATCCGAATGCTTCGCCCGTACTTTTTCAGCAAGCCCTATTTAGAGATTTTCTGCCAGTTAATCTGGCTCTCCCCTACTTGTGGTCATAAGAAAAAGTTATGAAAAAGTCAGAGATCCAAATTTTCCTAGCTCACGCTAGTGAGGACAAACCAGCAGTTTTGGCACTGCATGAGCGCCTTAAGCAAGCGGGATATAAACCTTGGTTGGATAAAAAAGACCTGATTCCGGGCCAAAACTGGCGTTCAGTCATCCCCAAGGCGATCGCAGATAGTCAACTGTTTATCGCTTGTCTCTCCCAACGCTCGATTGCTAAACAAGGATTCGTGCAGCGGGAATTTAAAATGGCCCTCAATCAATATGCTGACAGACCGCCGAATTCAATCTACCTCATTCCGCTGAGATTGGATGAATGCGATATCCCCGACCTGCGACAGGAGGAGTATGGCTTGAACCTGCGAGACCTCCACTGGCTTGATTATTGGGAAGAAGACGGATTTGAGCAACTAGAAAGAGCAATTACCTATCAATTCAAGCTTGAACCAGAAGAGCCAAAAAAACCCGTAATCGTCACTCCACCGTTATCAGTATTTAACTTTGAGATCGTGCGAGTAAATGCGAAGGGTGAGCAAATTAGAAAAGAGTCGAAACAGTCCCAATATTTCAGCGAAGATTTGGGCAACGGCATCACCTTAGAAATGGTCGCCATACCGGGGGGAACATTCACGATGGGAACGGAAGACGAGGAAATCGAAAGACTGGTGAAAAAATTTGCTTGGGAAGGATTTAGAGCGGAAAGACCTCAACATCGAGTAACCGTTTCTTCTTTCTACATGGGACGTTATCCCATCACCCAAGCTCAGTGGAAAGCGATCGCCGCAACCGCTAAAATAGACATCGACCTAGAGACAAACCCTTCTAACTTCAAAGGGGATGAGCTACCCGTAGAAAGTGTCAACTGGTATCAAGCAACGGAATTTTGTAAACGACTATCAAGAGAAACAAAACGGGAGTATCGACTACCGAGTGAAGCGGAATGGGAATACGCTTGTCGTGCTGGAACCACCACCCCATTCTACTTTGGGGAAACCATTACGGGGGAATTGGCCAACTACGATGCCAGTAATACCTACGCAGAAGAAGCGAAGGGAGAATATCGAGAAGAAACGACTCCCGTGGGACAATTTCCCCCCAATGCCTTCGGACTGTACGATATGCACGGCAATGTCTGGGAATGGTGCGCCGATACTTGGCATGATAATTATGATGGTGCGCCGACGGATGGCAGTGTCTGGACAGAAAATGGGAATAATAATCGTTCTCCTATGCGGGGCGGTTCTTGGTACCTCAATCCGGTTTTCTGCCGTTCCGCTTACTTCTACGCCTCCCGCCGCGACAGCGACTACTACTTCAGCGGTTTTCGGGTGGTGTGCGGTGCTGGGAGGACTTTGTAGCAGAAAAGCATTTAACTTAGTGTCAACAGACTGGC
>NZ_JASJFE010000679.1:0-2413 GCF_030067735.1 Microcystis sp. M53598_WE2
AAAAGTAGTAGATAATCGGATTGTTGGGGGTTAAGTTGCGCTAATTTTTCTAAAGGTTCGATCGCTTGCTTTAAATCGCCCTGCTGTAAGCGAGTATCTAATAATCCCCGCAAAGCCGCCTGATTATCGGGTTCACGCTCTAAAACCATCTGATAACCCAGTGCTTGACTGGCTAATTCCTCTTGTTTGACTGCGGACAGATGACTCTGGCCCGAGGAGTGCTGACTTTTGAGAATAGAAGTCAATAGCGGCATGATCGAGAAGGACAACAAGGCAAATAACATGAGGACGAGACCGATGGACAGCCAACGACGGTGAGAGAGAGAGGCTTTCATAGACTGGGGTGCGAGGGGACAGACAGGAAAATGTTATGGAAATCTGGAGATTTGATGAGGGGATCGATCGAATTGGCCGCTCTTTATTAAGTACAATGGGCAAACGGTCAAGACTCAAAAGGGTTTTGACTGGGTTGACAGTCAAAAGATCATGGTTCTTAATATATTAGATGCCAGTAGAGTCGCCCTAGAGGGTTATTGTAACCCCCCAGATCGCGCTTTTGACTTGCTTGATTACTAATTTACTATGTGTCTCCGCCGCTAGGAGTGTGATATGAATCGTCCTGGGAATCGGTTTACCGAATCACCGAAAACCCCCCCGACCCCTGAAGTGGAAATTCAGGAAGTCCCCCTTGAATCCCCCCATACCGTGGCTGATTTAGCCGTAGAGTCAGCCACCCCCGCAGAAGTCAAACGTCAACAACCGATCCCCCCTCCCAGTCATCTGCGGCAGTATCGGGCGATCGGTCTCGTCTATGGCCATTATCAGCGATCGGAGGAACAATTAACTAAAGGCAATATTTTAACTGCCGATGGTACTCTGATCGATTCTGTGATTCTCGGTCGGGTGATCAGTTTGGTTAAAAATCATCTCGATCTAGAAAAACCCCATCTTTGGGTGGTTTATCCCCGCACCCGTCAGGAAAATGATGCCCTTCATGTTCAGATTGTCGGTGTTTGGGAACCAGAAACCCTGAAAAAAGAGGATGATCCAGAGATAGAGCCACTCCTCGCTTCTACCCCGGGTTATTTTTCGATTCGAGGTGAAGTCATCTTTACTGAACGGGAAAATCAAGCGGTAGTGGTCAAAATCCGACAAATGCCCAAAACTGAAGCGGACAAACCCAAGTTTTTTAAACTAAAATTGCGCGGCACTTTACCTGGTAAACCGATCAGTCGTTTTTGGGATTTTCAGGTACAACTGAAAGGGGATGCCTTAACTATTTTGGAAGGTTTAGACCTCGGTTTTGCCAGCAAGAAAAAACCGATGGGTAAGGGAGGTTTTAAAAAGCCTTTTGATAAAAATCGTCATCCCTCGGGGGAAGGAGAAAAACGACCTTTTACCCCCGGACAATCCCCTATCCCTCGGCCTTCCCGACCAAAACCCGTATCGGAAAACTAATTTTTTTCTAAGGATGGGTGAGAAACCCATCCCTAGTCTAGGACTTGGTTTTGGGAGCTATTTGATACTTAGTATTGGGAATATAAGCGCGAATGTTATAACTATAATCCGTTCCCAAAATCTCGGCGATAAAAACCGCTAACTGAGTGCCTAAAATCGCTTCATCGGCAGAACTAAAAGATTTATAATCTTCTATTAACCATTCTTGACCACCATTAACTAAAGTACATCTAAATGTACCGAGAGATTCGGCGATTTCTGTATGTTCTGTATAGTTTCTCGTTTTTACTTCCCCCGTACTATCTACTCTCAAACACAATTGATTAAGTTCTGCATAAAATTTGGCGGGAATTTTGTCTAAATCACCCCCTTTAGTCACCCAACGCATAAAAAGATGAAAAGACCAAGGAAGATTGAGGTAGAGTAGATAAAATAAACCCAGAATAATTGTTAAATATAAGGAGGAAGTCAGGAACTTATCATATTTCCTTTTTCGGGATCGATTTAAACGTTTAGCTAAATCTAACTTTGATTTTTTCATAAATTTTAATGAGTCAAAAGTAATTCGTAAAAAGTAAGATGTATAAAAAAATCCGGCGTTTTGCTCCGATTATCCTGTCCTTGAGTTTATTTATTCTAGCGGTCTGGGCAATTAGTCAAGAATTTAAACACTACACTTTTGCCCAACTCTTGGCTAGTTTGGATCATATTACCACAAGTCGTCAGCTAGAAGCTATTTTTTGGATGGCTTTGGGTTATTTGTCGATGACGGGTTATGATCGCCTAGGTTTTTATTATATCAAGCATCCCTTAGCTTTAGGCACTATTATCCGCACTGCTTTTATCAGTTATGCTCTTGGTAATACCATTGGTTTAACCTTATTTTCTGGGACGGCGATCCGTTATCGTTTCTATACTACTGCGGGGGTGGGGGTGGTGGATATTGCCAAAGTTA
>NZ_JASJFE010000164.1:0-1235 GCF_030067735.1 Microcystis sp. M53598_WE2
AATCATGGTTATTTGGATAATCCCACTTTTCGGGGAATGCGTCAAAATTTGATGCAGACTTTTGATGAGATTTATATTTTAGATTTGCATGGGAATAGTAAGAAAAAAGAAGTTTGTCCCGACGGTTCACCCGATCAAAATGTGTTTGATATTCAGCAAGGTGTAGCGATTGCGTTTTTTATTAAGTATCAAGATAGTCAGCAAGATTTAGCGCAGGTTTATCATGCTGATTTGTGGGGTGTTAGAGAGGTTAAAGAGCATAAGGAGTTAGTTGGGGGTAAGTATTATTGGTTAGATGAAAATGATATTAGTTCAACTGAATGGGAAATTATAAATCCCAAATCAGATTTTTACCTATTTAATCCTCAGAGCAAAGTCTCATCTGATGAATATCAAAAATATTGGGAACTTGATACAATCATGTTGACAAACGGTTCTGGTATCAAAACCCATAGAGATCACTTTGTCTATGATTTTGATAAAGCTAAATTAATCGAGCGAATCAATGACTTTAGAAATACACTTATAAATGATTCAGAAATAAAAAATAAATATAAGTTGGAAGACAGTTTAGATTGGAATTTAAATCAAAAGAGAAAA
This sequence comes from Microcystis sp. M53598_WE2, assembly GCF_030067735.1. NCBI lineage: Bacteria > Bacillati > Cyanobacteriota > Cyanophyceae > Chroococcales > Microcystaceae > Microcystis > Microcystis sp. M53598_WE2. Next base: position 601 of record NZ_JASJFE010000164.1, read on the forward strand.
TCTTTTACATCTGAATCTAATTGGCAATCTTATTTCACTCAATGTTTATATAGACCTCTTGATATTAGACCTTATTATCATCATGATGCTTTAGTAAATCGGTTGAGGCATGAAATAATTCAGCATACGATGAATAAGAATAACATTGGTATAGGTATAGGTCGTCAAGGAATTGCGGTTAATGATCCTGAATGGGCCTTGATTACTGTTTTTGAGAATGCCATTGATACTAATATTTTTAGAAGAGGTGGAGTTAATATTTTTCCCCTCTATCTTTACCCAACCAATACCCCAACCCTATTTGAAACAGAACCAACCAACTCGCCAAATGGTCGCCGTCCCAATCTAGCGCCAGAATTTATTAACAAACTTTCGGCAAAACTTGAATTAGAATTTATCAGTGATGGCAAAGGAGACGAAAAGAAAACCTTTGGACCAGAAGACATTTTTAACTATATTTATGCGGTCTTTCACTCTCCCCAATATCGCCAACGTTACGCCGAATTTTTAAAGATAGACTTTCCTCGTGTTCCTCTCACCAGTAATCAAGAATTATTCTGGGAATTAGTCAAAAAAGGTGACAGATTAGTACATTTACACCTGATGAAAGCAACGGGAAAAGAAATTAGTAGCTA
>NZ_JASJFE010000851.1:0-1725 GCF_030067735.1 Microcystis sp. M53598_WE2
CCCGATAATTCTGATTCGGCTGCTTGACTCAACACCAGTAACCAAGTAGCTTGTGCGTCTTCTTCTCTATCTTGTAAAAGATAGGCTAATCCTAGATAAAAATAATCCTCAATGACCGAAGAATTGTTTTCAGTTAATTGTTCATAAAACTGCACCACCAGTTGATAATTGTTGTCGTTTAAGTTGGTTTGTGTGTCTTGATGCCATTGCATAGTTTTTATCCGCTAAGATTGACAATAAATATTCCACATTTGCCGATAAGCAGTTTCTAAGTCTCTGGTAAATTGTTTGGCATTCCAGAGGGGAGATGTATGACGAGACTTTCGGAGTTTCCAACGGACTTCTTCTCTTAAATTTTTATCTAATCCTAACTTAATTCCCCACTGCACATATTCTTCATCACTCCAAGCTATACCCTCAGTTATTCCCGCATTCATCATTAAAGTATAACCGTTGCGTGATGACCATTGTTGCCCCACTTTAACCACCAGAGGAATTCCCATCCAGAGGGTTTCTAGGGTGGTTGTACCACCGTTAAAGGGATAGGTGTCCAAAACCACATCAGCGATGGCTAAATTTGCCCTGTAGGTTTCCGTCTGATAGAGAGGAAGCATCTTAATTCGATTAGTTTCTACCCCAACTTCTGCGGCAATTTGACAGAATAAATCCCAGAGGGAATTATCATCAGCAACTCCTTGAATCAGGAAATAACTATTAGGTACGGATTTGAGGATTTGCATTTGTAAGCGAATCATCGCAGGATTACGCTTAATTGCAGTTTGAGAACTTAGGTAAATAACCGCATCGTTATTAATACCTAAATCTTCTCTTCGCAGGGTAGGAACGGCTATTTCAAAACCATCCACAGCGACAAAAGCATCAGGTAAACGCCAGATTTTTTCTTGATAATATTCTTGGGCATTTTCTGGTAGTACATAAGGATCCGCTAAAAGATAATCTACTGCGGGTAAACCGGAACCATCAAAACCTAACCAGTTAACTTGAATAGGAGCAGGTTTAAGGGCAATAACTGGGACAACCATTAGTCCAGTACCACTATCTAAGTCCACAAGGATATCGATGTTATCTTCTTTAATTTTGCGATAGGTTACTAAGGAATCAGCAGTAGCATGATAGATTTTATCTGCGGGATTAGAAAACCATTGTTGAGTTATTTCATCCACGGGTTGACTCACCATATAAAGGTGAATATCAAACTGCTCACGATTGTGATAATTAATAGTCCAACGACTCAATAAACCCACGGGATGACGTTTTAAGCTTTGGGCAATGTAACCAATTTTAAGTTTTTTATTGGCATTATCTTCTCTCGGTTTGTCAAAACTTTCCTCTTGAAAACCCAGCATTTCTTTGTAGGTTTCTTGGAACAAACTACCAATCTGACTTAAAAGCGGTCGATTCTCTTGTGGGTTATCTTCATAGTAAGAAATCGGGTTCATAACTGTTAGTAAATTTTCTCTAACTAAGGGATGTATATCTTGTGGCTTTTTTTCTATAAATTCTTTAATTAAGTGTTTATACTCTTGACAAATACTAGGAATGTCATTCCATTTTGAGGATCGTAAAGAGCCATTAAAGAGGAGAGATTGACTAAACATTTTCAAATCAATTGTCTGACTTTTCTTTTTCAACTTATTTGCTAAATTTATTGCTTTGTCATAGTCATCTGAAGAGATATAAAACCAAAATAAATTAACTTGTAAG
>NZ_JASJFE010000875.1:0-3312 GCF_030067735.1 Microcystis sp. M53598_WE2
ACCCGTAACGATGAGAGCGTGAGTAGCAGAAATATTGCTCATTTTATCCCACTTAGTAAAATAAGCAATTCCTCGACCGACTGGATGTGTTCCGTCATAGGTAAAACCGATGTAACCCTTGTTATAGTTAACTCCGTAAACAGGGTTCAAGGTGACGATTTTAAGTTGGGCTTTTTGTTGTAGTTGAGTAGTCATTTTTTTGCCTCTCAGAACGTAACAAAGGAAGTTCTAACTCTGTTCGGAAGTGAAATAGATGAGTTAGATAGCTGGCGTGACTAGGTAAAATTAGATGCGGTATTTATACTTAACACTCTAGATTATTGATCAGAATTTACTGCCCTAAGGACTGCAAATTAATATATTTCTTTAGGTTTCTGTATATAAGTTTACAGAATATTGTTGAGCTATTTATTAACAAAAAAAGTTGAGTTTGATGGCAAAGTATCTTAACACCTAAGCCCGCCAACCTGAACTTTAGCTGATTCTCGATCGCAATTTTAGCCCACCCTAGCACTGCGCTCTTTTGCCACGAGGATTTTTACCGAGAAAAATGATCTGTCTGCCTGAGAACAGGCTATAGTGATCATCAAACCCTCAGTGAAAAACTTCCCGTGTCTTCAGTATTCCGCCTTCCTCCCTATTTTTCCCCCGCTCTGCAGCGTCGAGTCATTAAAACTCTCGCCGCCAAAAAAACCCGTCAATTCTTGACATGGGCGGCAGCTTGTGCTAGTTTTTTGATCCTCTGGGCGTGGAATTGGCAGTTAGTTTTGGCCACTTTAACCGGGGTGGGGGCGATGATCGGAGTTTACCATCTCCAGGGTCAAAACTGGCCATCGCTGTGGCTGTGGGGGCGTGCTTTTTTCAGTGCCGATAGCGGTAAGTTAACTTTAGCGGTAGTCTGTGGCGGTTTGGGCAGTTTAGCCACCTATCTCGCTGTCGCCATTTGGACCTATGCCGAAAATCGCTGGTTGGCCCTGGCCTCAATTTTGCAAGGATTTGGCACGGTTTTGACTTTAATCCTGCTAGGATGGCATTTTCTCGACCATCGCGGTCAAAATGAGTCAAAAAACTTCGATCGCTGGTTAGAAAAATTAACAGTCAATGATCCCTTAATGCGCTTAATGGCAGTCCGACGTTTAAGTGAAATGCAACTTTCCCCCAGTCGTCGAGAACAATGCCAAGAATACTTCCGTTATCTTCTCTCGCGAGAAACCGATGCACAAGTGCGATCGGCTTTACTCGATAATTTTGCCAGCAAAGAAGCAATCAAACCGCAACCTTTACAAATACCTCTACAGGTGAGAAAATCCCTCCTAAAATACGATTAATACTAAATCCTGTTTAAAAAGTATAGGGAAGTGGGGAAGTGGGGAAATTGAACTAAAACCCCAAAACCCCAAAACCTAAAACCTGTCTCCTAACGACCGGCTCCTGACTCGGAGAATACTGACGACCGACGACCTGCACCTGAATCCTAGGCCACCATTTAAGATAACTGCTATAGTTAAAGCTAAAGGCTCACTGTAGAGGCTGAAGACGATATTTTTTTACACCAAAGTTAACTCGCGCTCCTCGATATTTTGGAACATCAGTGTACTCAGATAACGTTCCCCGAAACTAGGCTGAATCACCACAATTAATTTACCCTCATTTTCCGGTCGTTGGGCTAGTTGAATCGCGGCGCAAAGATTGGCACCGGAAGAAATCCCCGAAAGCAACCCTTCCTCTTTTGCCAAACGACGACCAAATTGAAAAGCTTCCTCATCACTGACAGTAATTACCTCATCAATCAGATCTGTGCGTAAAACTTCCGGAATAAAACCCGCACCGATACCTTGAATTTTATGGGGACCGGGATTACCTCCAGAAATCACCGGACTATTGAAAGGTTCCACCGCAACTACTTGAAAACTAGGTTTACGCGATTTAATCAATTCAGCGACTCCCGTAATCGTGCCTCCAGTACCCACACCCGCAACAATAAAATCTACCTGTCCGTCGGTATCTTGCCAAATTTCCTCAGCAGTGGTGAGACGGTGAATTTCCGGGTTAGAAGGGTTGCGAAATTGTTGCAACATATAAGCTCCGGGGATACTATCGACAATTTGATGCGCGCGTAAAATTGCCCCTTTCATACCTTGGGAACCGGGGGTAAGTTCTAGGGTAGCACCGTAGGCTTTTAACATCGCCCGGCGCTCTAAACTCATCGTTTCCGGCATAGTTAAAATTAAGCGATAACCCTTAGCTGCCGCAGTCATCGCTAGAGCAATTCCCGTATTGCCGGAAGTGGGTTCCACTAAAACCGTGGTTTCTGGATTGATTAAACCCGCTTTTTCGGCACTATTAATCATGTGAGTGCCAATGCGGTCTTTGACGGAAGCAGCGGGATTCATCCCTTCTAATTTCATCACAATTCGGCCAAGACAGCCCTCTGTTTGGGGAATCCGATTCAATTGTACTAAAGGTGTGCGGCCAACCAATTCGGTGACATCGTGAGCGATACGCATGATATTTTCTCAGTCTGGGTGATTTGTGTGCTTAGTTATAGCGGTAAGCTCTCAGCTTTAGCGTTTGAGAATTTCCTCACTAGCCAAGGAGGCGCTATATAGCTCACTTATAGCAAAGGCCAGCCCTAGATCGGCAAAATTTCCATTTTCCTTTGTTTCTTTCGTCAGTCCGAGTTGATTCCCAGAGACAGGCACAACTACCATGACCGATAAGATTGCTTTTTTCCAAAAGCTTATACTTGTACTAAAATAACTATGGATAAGTTACCAAAGTCAGAATTACGGTCATGACTATTAAATCTAATCTAGCCCTATTGAAAGAACAACACATAGAAATTAAGGGCGGATATTCTAGAGTAGTTATGATAATGTATAAAGATCAATATAAAGAAAAGGAATCCAAAGATAAAACCATCGCTCAGAAATTTAATACCTATCATTTTGTAAAGTATAAAGAGCAAGTGGTTGACTTATAGCAATTCCCATAGTTGTGAGGTACAGAGTCTTAGGTTTTGAGGAGTCAGGAGTCAGGAGTTAAGATTTTGGTGTACCTCATGAGATTGGGAAACGCTATATTAACCCGTGGGTGTACCGTTAGCGTCGAGACAAGGACAATTATCGAGGAGATGAAAAAATTATCATAAAATATCCTGTGAGATGCGTTACTTAGCTGCGTTAGCGTTAGTAATACACCCTAATTCTGATAAATTCAAACTATTTAAAATACGGGTTTTTATTGGTCTTTTTTCATCCCAGAATATCAGAGATGAATAAAATTCCATCGCTAGGGAAGAATTGAGAAGCT
>NZ_JASJFE010000562.1:0-2522 GCF_030067735.1 Microcystis sp. M53598_WE2
CCCCCAATGGCCGGCACTTTTTGAGGGTAAAAAAGTCCAAAAGTCTTATCCAACAAGGTTTTTAGATTTATTCAGCAGACCCTAAGTAAGTAGGTGTTGAAAATTGTCAGATACCCCCCTTATTAAGGGGAGCAGGGGGGATCAAAAGCAAAATCTATCTTCTATTTAATCAGAACCACTTACTTAGCTGACGGCTGACGGCCTACTACTAATTAACGCTGAATTTGGTCAAAAATCGCCCCATCAGCGAAGAATTTTTTCTGGATCGCATCCCAGCTACCGACCGCCGTATAGGGGAACAGATTCGACACTTTTGGGTATTGTTTACTAAACTCTTTAGCCACATTAGCATTAACGGGACGGAAACCCACCTTGGCGAATTCCCGCTGCGCTTCGGGAGTAAAGAGAAATTGGGCAAAAGCTGTCGCTACTTCCCGGGTTTTGCGTTTATCAACTATTTTATCCACTACAGCCACGGGCGGATCGATCGAAACATTGACCGCAGGAATAGTATAGGAAAAACCGGTTTCTCCTTTTTGACGGGCCAAAATTACCTCGTTTTCGTAGTTAAGCAGCACATCCCCCTGATCCTGTTTAAAGAAGACATCGCTGGCTTCCCGGGCATCTTTGGGTAGTACAGGCACGTTTTTATAGACATTGCGGACGAAATTGGTCGCTTGTGCTTCATTGCCGCCGGTCCGAGTTACCGATCCCCACAGGGCCAGAAAATTCCACCGGGCCACCCCAGAGGTTTTCGGGTTGGCAGTGATGACTTTAATCCCCGATTTGGCTAGATCTGGCCAGTTGCGGATTCCTTTGGGATTGCCCTGACGAGTAACTAAAGCTACCACGGAACGAGTGGCGATGGCATTGTTGGGTAATTCTTTCTGCCAACCGGGGTTAACTAAACCCGCTTTTTGCAAGCGTTCCACATCGGAACCGATAGCCAAATTTACCACATCTGCATCTAATCCGTCGATAACAGCGCGGGTTTGGGAACCAGAGCCGCCATAACTCTGTTTAATCACCACATCCTGTTTTTTCTCTCTTTTCCATTTGTTGACGAATAGAGGAATAATTTTTGAGTAGGCCGATTGAGTCACCGCGTAGGAAACCAGGGTGATTTCCACGGTTTGTTGTTTAGCTTGCTGTTTATCCGCAGCTGCCAGCAGATTACTCGATGCCGATAGGGGACTAAAAGCTAGTCCGATTCCCGTTGTGACGACGGCAGCCGTAGCTAGAGAAATAAAGGGTAAGAGGGTTTTCGGTTTTGAGGATCTAGGATCAGGGATCACGATGTCATCGGCTCCTTTGTTTATTTATGGGAGATTGCTAGGTATTTTCTCTGAAATTGTATTTTACATGAAATAAAAAACAATTTCAATACATTGAAGAAAAAATTATACTGTCTTATTTGGGTTAGATGCCAATAAATCAAGCCATTAATGGCTTGATTAGCTGAAAAAAATGGAAATATTGGATTTATACGGCTTAATTGTGCCTTTAAATCTGTCTGAAGCCTCTTTATGCTTCCAGAATAGAGATTTTATCGTCTTTATGGAGAATAAAGAATTTTTTAGCGATCACAAACCTTTCCCTAGGTGGCTTCACCGGTGAAGTTAGCAGACCTTAGCAACTATTACCCTAAAATTGAAGCGGTCTAACGACTTCAATCAATGTGCATGGTGCGTCCCCAAAAATCCTGCATTAGGGAACGCACCCTAGGGCGGTAGCCATCCCACTTATTGACCTCGCCCTGGCTTACAGTCGGCAAAACTTAATGCCTCTGTGTCTAAAAAACTGGCGATCGCCATCTCAAGAATCGCTTCAACGGGATAATCAATTTCAGTAGCGCGAGCAATCAAAGCATCCTGAATCCAGTCTGGTAAGCGTCTTAAAATAATTTCTGCATCAGTGGACGAGATTTGCTCTGAAAGTTTCGCTCGCATGGGTTAGGACTCCATAGGAATTTGAACATTATAGGGTGGCTCAGTCGCTCTCAAAATGATCGCCTCTAATTCTAATAGTAGCGCAGGGTTTTTCGAGTAAGGTATTGTCTGCACTGCTATGCGTACATCTTCGCTGTTGTATTGATCCAGCCAAGCCCACAAAAAAGCTTTGTGTCCACCTTTAAAACGACCCCGTAAACTTTTGGTTTTACCAATGTAAAGCAATCCCTGAGATCTATGCCTGACCGCGTAAATGCCAGGACGATCAGGAATGTCCCTAAAATCCCGGCTCAAGGGTTGGCATTGCTCAAAGGGAGTAAAAGCAATTGCATCCAAGACGCTTCTTGCTTGGTTTTGTATTTCAGAGTGGTTCGTTGGCACGGAAGGCAGATTATCGGTTGTCGAACTGATCATGCCACAGAAAAAAGAACTCTTGCAAATTAATTATATGTTATAATGATGGGTTAACTAATTTTCCCCAAAAATATTAGTTAATCAGTACATTTGTACTGAATGAAAACTTGAAGTTTAACTTTTAACTCAAAACTCTTTAGAGCTGCTTTAATTTGGTTA
>NZ_JASJFE010000008.1:0-3438 GCF_030067735.1 Microcystis sp. M53598_WE2
CCTATCAAGATATTTATGATGAGCTTGATCGCGGTAAGAATTATAATATTAAAATGATTGATGGAGCCTTGATTCAATTACTTTATCGCTTCCAAGGATCGCAGTTATTATCCCATAGACTAGCTTTCTTCTCATCCCCTTATTTAGAATCTTTTCAAAATGAGCCAGAACTATATGAAGAAGATGAGATATTTGCCGATATTATCGACAAAAATATTGTAGCTGTACCGATTAGATTTGATTACGATCCTGATAATTTTCAAGAGATTCATCACCCCAGATGTCATCTCACCCTAGGACAATTCAAAAACTGCCGAATTCCAGTGTCCTCCCCTTTAACACCCAGCATATTTATTGCTTTTATCCTTCGTAACTTTTACAATACAGCCTATCATCTATATTCCGAGCAGATCAATTTTAACAATCAGCGATTTCCAGAAACCATAACTGAAATAGAAACGAATATACTACATTTTGCTATTAAATCTCCCTCTCTATAGTCCCTATTGGATTTACCCTCATACAGTTCAGCGAAACCTCGAAATTTTTTCTCAAAAAAGCTTGACAAAATCCCTCAACTTGCCTTATACTTTCTAGTATAATGGGAATCCGTGCCTGCCTGCGAACAGCTATTTTTTTAAAGAAAAAAAGGAGTCAGGGAAAATAAAGACTCCTTAACTGAAGACAGTTTATTTGTGGAATTGGTGCAGTAGGTTGCGAAATTCTGGAAAACTAATCTGATTATCGCGACCGGTATCGGCATGGTGTAACATAGCTTCGATTTCCTTGTCTGTCACCCCCGGTTCGATCGCCTGAAGACAAGCTTTTAACTCCTCAAGGCTAATTTGTCCGGAGCCATCACTATCGAATAGCTGGAATCTTTCCAATAAAATTCTTTCCTGTTGATCAAGATCGCTCTCACTACTAAAAGATAGACGATCGAAGACCTGAAAAGCGCGGGCGATATTTTGCCATAATTGACGGGACAGAGGACGATGGAGAATCGTTTCCTCCTCCTGACCGGTAACTCCGTACTCCCGACGCAAAGACTCGACAGTTTCCGTTTCCGAGGCCGGCAATTCCGTCAATAAATGCTTGATCGCCTCCCTGGAACTCTTACCGGTTAACACTTGCAGCAATTCTGACCCCACCCGGCGATCGGGGTCTTTTTTCCAAGTCACCAACAAACTTTCCAACAAAGCATCGCGGTAACTCTGCAAACGCAACCAATCCTCGCGACTATACTGCTTGTCCGGATCGAGAAGTTCGGCCGATTCCACACCCAACTCCGTTAGAATTGCCTGATGTTCGGCCTCGGTAATCGTCAACTCTAAGCGCATTTGTTCTAGGATTTCGAGGCTGTGGCCGAAGTCAGTATATCCCTCCTCCAAAGCCTCTTTTAACAAGGCTTTATAGGCTTTTAAACACTTCTGGTGTGTGAAATCCGGCAGTATCTTGGCTAACACATACACCTCATCCGCGTCCAAAGCTGACAGCGATCGCCGATCAAGATATTTAGCCGTATCGAGACCCAGTTTACCCAACTGTTTACGCAATCTTCCCGCTAGTCCTTCTCGTTGGTAACGGCCCGGATCCCTTGTCCAGGTGCGATATAACCATAAACTACTCAAAACAGCCGGTAAAATATCAGCGAAATAATACCAAAATTTTGGCAAAAGATTAATAAAAGGACGACCAGCGAAAATAAAGAAGAAATTGAAAATCAGAAAAGTTCCGACAGTAAAGACGCGGTGACGGATAATTTCTGTAGTTAAAGGCGACTTTTTGCGAATTCTATCGACTTTGTAGGCATTTTCAACTTTTTTACCGAGAAAGTAACCCAAAAAAGTGCAGATTGCCAAAGTTAAGGGAACAGCTACCAGCTTCGGAATCGCAATTGCCTGACCAGCAAGATAAAAACCCGGTTTAAAGAGGGATTCTAGTTGATTTTCTTCGTGCGCCCAAGCTCCAGAGAAATAATAGTCCCAATTGCCAGCATAGAGATAATAATAGATAGCATAGCCAAAAACTAAGCCAAAATAACCGTAATAAAGCCATTGGCGATCTCTGTTGGTTATCCCATCCCAATAGGATCTTTCCGCATCGATATCGATACAGGGACTCTGACAGGCAACACAGGCACTTTGTTCGCTACCATCTTCCCGGACAATACGACACATAGATTGAGTAATCCCACCGCGACTGTCTTCGTGAGCGGTACTATTTAGTAAACCCCTCGGTTCACCGTAAATCCTTTCCACTGGACTCATGGGACAGAAATAGTTACACCAAGATTTGCCCCCATACCAATAACCCACAAAGATCGCCACTAGAATAGTAAAGATTAAAAAGCTGCCTAAGACTAAGCGATCGGAATTATCAAAGAGAATCCGTCCGCATAAACCCAAAAATAACAGACTTAATTGTAGATAGAGATAATTCCGAGCTAAAAAAGAGTTTTTCGGCACTTTATAGATTTCATAGCGGACTTTCCCCGATTTATCGGTGTATTTTTTCTGACGCTGTTTACCCAAAGCGCGCGGTATTTGAGAAAGAAAGGATAAAGGACAGATACGCCGCCAGAGTTCGTGACCGAATACTAATAAGATAAAAATGCTACTAGGAACCACTATTCCCCAAAAAATCGGCGCAGCTAACTGATAGGAGGATTGGGGTAAGCAAACTCCCTGGACTTTAATGCACACATCGGGAGCAACTCTCAGGGGACTAGAGAGATTATTAGTATCGGTTAATTGTGCCGAAATCGGGTCAAAAAACAGAGAAAATATCAGAATTAACCAAGCGATGGTAACAACCCATCGCAGATAGTGCATTGATCGTTCGGGAATTTGTGCAAACATAGGTCTAAGTAGTGACGGAGAAGAGACTTTTAAGGGAGATTAGGGCTTCAATCCTCGAATTATCAAGCTTTTACTTTAATAGCGGCGAAAAACTTGCCTTTTTGAGAGACTGCATTGCCTTTTTCTACCCCCGAGGAAATTCCCCTTCAGGCAGCAGGGTGCGGCGTTGACAAATTAACAGTGATCCAGTATATGTGGGAAAATTGTCTTAAAATATTATCTACGCTGCTACTATCACTAGACTAGAACATTAAAGAGCGTATTGGCTTAATCCTTCTCAAAAGTTTAAATTCTATGGCTGAAAGCTTGAACCATAAATCCGAAAAACCCTCTCCTCCTCCCGTCCCCCAAGAAAACCCTTGGCTAGAAGCAGTTAAAACCATTGTCACGGCTGGAATTTTGGCTTTTGGCATCCGCACTTTTGTGGCCGAGGCCCGTTATATTCCCTCTTCTTCCATGGAACCCACTCTCCAGATTAACGATCGCCTAATTATCGAGAAAGTTAGCTATCATTTTCAGAAGCCAGAACGGGGTGATATAGTGGTTTTTAGTCCGACAGCCGCTCTAAAAGCTCAAA
>NZ_JASJFE010000777.1:0-3629 GCF_030067735.1 Microcystis sp. M53598_WE2
AATGGGAGATAAATTAACGGCTCTAATGGCAATTTCGGGGGTAATTGAAAATATATCTATTTTAGCTACTGTTAAAGCTTGTTGAATCCACTCTTGAAGGGGATAACTTAATTCTAATCTCCCCCGTTGGTTAGCAAGGGCTATTTCATAGCAAGAAATGGGGGAAACTCCGAGAGATTCTGCTAACTCAAATTTTTCTAGCCAATGCTCGGGAAATCTGTCAAAATTGCCATTTATTAACCACAACCAAATATGAGTATCAAGCACAATTACTTCAGACATTCCCAATCTTCTTCATCTACAATAGGACTGACCATATCACCTAGTATTTTAGCTTTACCCACCATATTCTCAACTGGAAAATGACGTTTGAATAAGGATGGTTTTTCTTCTAATAAGTTGTTTTTGCTGGCGGTGAAATTTTTAATTAATTGATAAAGTTCATCTAGTTGTTCTTCAGGTAAATTATCAATTGCTGTTTGAATAAGTTCTTTAACAGTCATAGTTTTACTCTCTATTTTCTGAACTTGAGTTATACTATAACACAACGGTTCCTTCAATAAAGGGACTCATCTTGAGATTTTACCTAAAATACAGCAGACTAAAAAGACTCATTTAAACCGTTTATTCTTAGATTAGCGGAATCTCCCCTAATGCAAGAGTGCCTCGTCTCAAAAAGTAATTTAAACACTTAACAGCTTATGTCTCTCCTGTCTTCTGCAATTATCGATACTTGGCGACGTTTTTACCGAGATCCCTTGGCAGTAATAGGAGCGATCGCATTAATTATAATTATTCTTGCCGTCCTATTCGGTCCGATTTTTTATCGGGTCCCCATCGATACCATTGATTTTAGTCAAACCACTGCTCCCCCTAGTTTAAAACATCTTTTCGGCACTAATGATCTGGGACAGGATCAATTGGCGAGGATTTTGGTGGGGGGTCGAATTTCCCTGGCGGTGGGGATTGCTGCTATGATAGTCGCGATGATTCTGGGGACAGCGATCGGGGCTATTTCCGGGTTTTACGGGGGGGCGATCGATGGCTTATTGATGCGATTAACGGATTTATTTCTATCTTTGCCCCAATTACCCCTACTTTTGCTGATTGTCTATCTATTTCGCGATAGTATCAAGAAAATCGCCGGACCGGAAACGGGTATTTTTATCCTCGTGGTTTTGGTGATCGGGGGTTTAAATTGGATGTCGGTGGCCAGATTGGTGCGGGGAAATTTCTTAAAATTACGAGAGATGGAGTTTATCTCGGCTGCGATTGCTTTGGGGGCCACTCCTTTCCGTTTAATCTGGGTGCATTTATTACCTAACGTTTTGGGAATGATTATCGTGGCGGCCACTTTAGCCGTGGGTAATGCGATTATTACCGAGTCAACCCTGAGTTTTTTGGGTTTGGGTTTCCCCCCCGATGTGCCGACTTGGGGACAAATGTTATTTAAAGCTAAAGATTACTTGACAACTGCCCCCCACTTGGTCATTTTTCCCGCTCTAGCTATCGTGATCACGGTGTTAAGTATTAATTTTATCGGTGATGGTTTACGGGATGTCTTTGATCCTAATGTTTAAGGAAGCGTAGAAGTGGATAATTGCCGAAAATTACCCAGAACCTCTATGATGATCAGTAGCGATGGTGAGGAAATAAATACTGTGAGTAGCGTAACTGTCATTAGCGATCAGAAGTTTGACAAAGAGGTTTTTGAGGTCGAAAAACCCGTTTTAGTCTATTTTTGGGCGAGTTGGTGCGGTCCGTGCCGTTTGGTATCCCCCTCGATCGATTGGGTGGCGAAAACCTACGGCGAACGGCTAAAAGTAGTTAAACTAGAAATAGACCCTAACCCCGACTCGGTGGCTAAATGTAAGGTGGAAGGTGTTCCTGCTTTACGCATCTTTAAAGATAACGAAATTATTGCCACTCATGAAGGGGCGATCGGCAAACAACAATTACAATCTTTTATCGATACCTATGTCAGCTAATTAGGTATCTGTGGTTATGAATAACTTAACCCTAGCACACCGCTTACAGGCACTACAATCCAACGTTTTTGCCGATATGGATCGGGCAAAAGCTGCCAGTAGAGAAGCGGGTAATACCATTATCGATCTTTCGCTCGGTTCCTCCGATCTTGGGGCTGCTCCCCACGTTGTCGATGCTATTGAACGATCTCTCCACGATCCTCACACCCACGGCTATTTACTCCATAATGGTACGCGAGACTTCCGAATAACTGCCGCTAACTGGTATAGCGATCGCTTTGGTGTCCCCGTCGATCCGGAAACGGAGGTTTTACCCCTAATTGGTTCTCAGGAAGGCACGGCCCATCTACCGTTGGCCATTCTCAACCCCGGGGATTTTGCCCTGCTCCTCGATCCGGGTTATCCCTCCCATTTGGGCGGTGTTGCCCTTGCTGGCGGTCAAATCTACGGGATGCCAATTTTGGCAAAAAATGACTTTCTGCCGGTTTTAGAGGACATTCCTGAGCTAGTGCTGGCACAATCGAAGCTGATGGTCTTGAGTTATCCCCATAATCCCACCACAGCGATCGCACCTTTGGCATTTTTCCAAAAAGCGGTTGATTTTTGCCGTCAGCATAATTTAGTTTTAATCCACGATTTTCCCTATCTAGACATCTTTTTTGCGGGAACATCGCCCCCCCCGTCAATTTTACAGGCCGATCGAGCTAAAACTAATTCGATCGAGTTTTTTACCTTTTCCAAGTCCTATAATATGGGCGGTTTTCGCATCGGTTTCGCCATTGGCAACCCGCAGTTAATTATGGCTTTGCGACAGATTAAAGCCATGGTTGATTTTAATCAGTATTTGGGCATCCTCAACGGTGCGATCGCTGCTTTGACCGGTAATCAAGATTCGGTCAAGGAAACCGTCGCTATCTTCCAAAAACGCCGGGATGTGTTTATTAATGCCTTAAATCGCATCGGTTGGCTGGTTGCCACTCCGGCCGCCACTATGTATGTTTGGGCGAAAATTCCCCCCAGTTGGCCGGGTAATTCCGTCGATTTTTGTCGGCAATTGGTGGCCCAAACCGGTGTCGCTGTTTCCCCCGGTTCCGGTTTTGGTAAGGGTGGTGAGGGTTATGTGCGTTTTGCCTTAGTTCACGATCCCGATATTCTAGAGGCTGCCGTGGAGAAAATTGGGGCTTTTTTGGGATAAAACCGATATTCTAAGCAGTGGTTATGCTGCAATGGATAACTTTCGCCTTGTTACTTCTGATATTTCGGGTGATATTGGTAATGTGTCCACTCCCGAACTTTCTAGTATTATCGGACTAGGCATACTAGGTAGTGGTTTAGTGGTGCGTCGCCTCGCTAAACGCCGTTAATCGTGCTTGGGGTGGGGAGATGAGCCGAAATTTTCCTAATTCCCCACCCTTTGCGGTTAAAAGCTTTAATTGTGCTGCTGTCTTTGTAATTCCTCGATAGTTGCGGGGGATAAATCAGTAAATTGGGCGATTTCTGGGACATGAAAGCCAGCAGATAGCATTTTTAGGGCAATTTGTCGAGCTTTTTCTTTTTTTCCCTCCTCTTTGCCTTCCTCTTTGCCTTCCTCTCTGCCTTCCTCTCTGCCTTCCTCTCTGCCTTCCTCTCTGCCTTCCTCTC
>NZ_JASJFE010000501.1:0-1648 GCF_030067735.1 Microcystis sp. M53598_WE2
AATCAAAAATTTGACAGTCTCCAAAAAGATGTTAATGATTTAAAGGTGGAAGTCACAGAAATCAAAGGAGATATTAAAACTCTTGATCAGAAAGTCGAAACAATGGATAAACGACTGGAAAAAGTCGAAGATAGTTATGCAATCCTAGTTAAAGATATTGCGGACTTGAAAGGGTTTAAATCTCTGATTATCCCCATGGTTGTAGCTTTTTTAAGTGCCGTGGTCACTTTGGGATTGCGCGGCTTTTTTCTTGGCAATAAACCTTGATTTTTTATTTCAAGAAAGTAGTTATTTTCAAGAGGTTTTTAATGATGACACAAACTAGCGAAACCGTTACCTATTCTCTCGAATCTGTCCTGACAAGGATCGAGAGTAAAATCGACACCCTCCAAAGAGATGTTAATCAGAAAATCGACAATCTCCAAAGAGATATGGAGCACAAATTTGACAGTCTCCAAAAAGATGTTAATCAAAAATTTGACAGTCTCCAAAAAGATGTTAATGATTTAAAGGTGGAAGTCACAGAAATCAAAGGAGATATTAAAACTCTTGATCAGAAAGTCGAAGCGATGGATAAACGACTGGAAAAAGTCGAGGATAGTTATGCAATCCTAGTTAAAGATATTGCTGACTTGAAAGGGTTTAAATCTCTGATTATCCCCATGGTTGTGGCTTTTTTAAGTGCCGTGGTCACTTTGGGATTGCGCGGCTTTTTTCTTGGCAATAAACCTTAAATATATCAGGGGATATTTTAATCATCAAGTTTATTTTGTACTCTACCAATAAAATCCATGAGTTTTTGCATTAATCCTCATTGTCCTAAACCGAAAAGTATCAAGGAGAGTCGTTACTGTCAATCCT
Organism: Microcystis sp. M53598_WE2; assembly: GCF_030067735.1. Taxonomy (NCBI): domain Bacteria; kingdom Bacillati; phylum Cyanobacteriota; class Cyanophyceae; order Chroococcales; family Microcystaceae; genus Microcystis; species Microcystis sp. M53598_WE2. Next base: position 862 of record NZ_JASJFE010000501.1, read on the forward strand.
GTGGTTCCGACTTGCTTTTAAATGGTAAATATCGAGTCACAAATTTATTGAGTGCCAAAGGTGGATTTGGTAATACCTATGAAGTGATAGATGAGCGTAAAATACCCAAAGTATTAAAAGTTCTTACCTACGATTCCAGCAAAGCTATTGATTTATTTCAACAGGAAGCCAATCTTTTAAAACAATTAAATCACCCCGGTATTCCCAAAGGAGAAAACTATTTTATTTATCATCCCCGGGAGAGTCAAACTGCTTTACACTGTTTAGTCATGGAGAAAATTGCTGGTATTGACTTAGAAGAATATCAAAAACAAAGAGGATTTAAACCGATTGATTATAATCTCGCTTGTGATTGGTTAACTCAGTTAGCTAATATTCTCCACGAAGTTCATAAACATAAATTCTATCATCGCGACATCAAACCCTCTAATATTATCTTAAAACCCGATGGTCAATTAGTTTTAATTGATTTTGGAGCGGCGCGACAAGTGACTAAAACCGTCCTAGCAGGAGGCAAAAACACAGGAATTTATACCCCCGGATATGCTCCTCCCGAACAATCTCGCGGTCACTCTGTCCCCCAGTCAGACTTTTATGCTTTGGGCAAAACTTTCGTCTTTTTGTTAACCGGTAAAGAACCCAGTGACCCGAAAATTTATAATATTAATACCAATGAATTTAACTGGCGTAAATATACCCCAAATATCCCTTCTCGATTAGCAGATTTTATCGATAATTTAATGGCAGAAAAACCTATTGATCGACCTAAAGACAGCAAAACTTTGCT
>NZ_JASJFE010000967.1:0-1792 GCF_030067735.1 Microcystis sp. M53598_WE2
AACCTCTCTTTTTGCGAGCGCTGGCGATTACAGAAAAGCAATTAGGAGAAGAGCATCCTGATGTGGCCAACAGTTTCAACAATCTGGCTGGTCTTTATTATGATCAAGGGAAATACGCAGAAGCAGAACCTCTCTTTTTGCGCTCGCTGGCGATTACAGAAAAGCAATTAGGAGAAGAGCATCCTGATGTGGCGACCAGTCTCAACAATCTGGCGGATCTTTATCGCGCTCAAGGGAAATACGCAGAAGCAGAACCCCTCTATTTGCGAGCACTGGCGATTCGGGAAAAGCAATTAGGAGCAGAGCATCCTCATGTGGCCAACAGTCTCAACAGTCTGGCGATTCTTTATCAGTCTCAAGGGAAATACACAGAAGCAGAACCGCTTTATCAAAAAGCGATTGCTATTTGTTCGGAAAAATTAGGAGAAAATCACCCCGACACTCAAACAGTAAAAAATAATTATAATCTGATGCTTTCTCAACTTCCCGATGAGGAATTAAGCCAACGCTTTCCCCCCGAAATGGTCGAAGATATCCAATCACTCCGTCATTCCTAGATTCTTTGTAATACCTTAATAATGCTCAAACTGCAATAAAATTACTCCAGCAGATAGTAAATGCCTAAAAAAATACGAGAACTCAAGTCTATACTTCTGAAAGCAGGGTTTACCTATCGCCCCGGTAAAGGTAGTCATACCGTTTGGAGCCATCCCCGTTTAGAATATAGCTTGACCCTGTCAGGCAAAGATAGTAGTGATGCTGATCGCTACCAGGAAAAAGATGTAAGAAACGCACTTCGGAAACTAGCAAACTTAAATCAAGGAGACAACCCATGAATTATCACTATAGTATTTTTATTCAATGGTCAGAAGAAGACAACAAATTTATCGCCCATCTACCTGAATTTGGACCCTATGCTCATACCCATGGTGAAACCTACCATGCAGCTCTACAAAATGCCCTTGAAGTTCTAGATCTCCTTATCGAAGACTACACTGCACGAGGCAAATCTCTCCCACCTCTCCGGGCTATTTCCGCATAGCCCAAATATTCTCAGTTCAGTAATATCTCCTAGTAAGTACCTAAGCAAAATTAATTACACATTTCGATCAAGCTTTTGCCTTTTGCCTCTTGCCTTTTGCCTATCCTAACCAAGAAATTAATTTTGCACGACTACTTATTTAACCGTTCATAGAACATTTTATACCATGATCTCGGAAAAGCCAAAATAAACATTATGCAAGTTACGGCTTAGATCATTACTAAAGTTGTCATATCGCCTTCTTCTCGATCAGAACTGAAAAGCCCAAAATAAATAATGAAAACGTCAGCCAACAAGCAATTTTTGCTTTATTATGAGAGTAATTCCCAAAAACCTTAAGCGATTTATGTATCAAGTTACCGTTGATTACGCCAAAGCCAACCTAGAAAAACTCTGTGATCGCACTGAAAAAGAACCCGATGGAGTAGTGATCGTTCGTGAAAATCGCAGTTATATTCTCATCACTAAAGAAGAATGGGAATCCTTAGCTGAAACCAGCGAACTCATGCAAGATCCCAAACTATTACAACACATTGCATCAGCACGACGAGAATATGCCGCAGGAGAAACCCTAACAATGGAACAAGTATTTGGATGACAACCTACACAATTGTCTTTTCTAAACAAGCGCGAAAAGATCCCGACGAACTCACCCAAAAACAGAAAGTCAAACTTCAAGAAATTTTAACTAACATAATTGCAATTAATCCCTATATTGGCAAATCCTTAAAAGGCGATTTAGAAGGCTTG
>NZ_JASJFE010000347.1:0-2038 GCF_030067735.1 Microcystis sp. M53598_WE2
CTTCAGTAACCCTAACCCGATTACTATTCCTGATAGTGGTTCCAGTACCCCCTATCCTTCCACTATTAATGTTTCAGGCTTGAGCGGTAATATTAATAGCCTGAAAGTAACCCTGACAAACCTGAGCCATACTTATCCCGATGATATTGATGTATTACTGGTCGGTCCGACGGGAACCAAAGCCTTATTAATGTCCGATGTGGGTGGCTTTAATAGTCTCAGTAATGTCACTCTCACCTTTGATCCGACGGCAACCTCCTTCTTGCTCGATGATGAGCTAATTACCAGTGGCAGTTATAAGGCCACAGACTTTGAAACCGGTGATTTCTTTAACGCGCCCGCTCCCGGTGGCCCCTACGGCACGGATTTCTCCGTATTCAACGGCATCAACCCCAATGGAACCTGGAGCCTCTACGTTGTGGATGACGCGGGAGGAGACGTGGGAACTATTGCTGGTGGTTGGTCTTTGGATATTGGTACGGCTACTACTCTTCCGGTGGTGACAGTAGCAGCCACCGATGCCGATGCTGGCGAACCCACCAACAATGGTCAATATACCCTCACCCGCACTGGTGACACCACCAGCGACTTGACGGTGAACATCGCCATGGGCGGCACGGCAACCAATGGCACAGATTACACGACCATTTCGACCCCAGTAAATTTTGCCGCGGGTTCTGCCACTGCGTTGGTTGACCTCAATGTCATTGACGACACCCTCGTAGAAGGCACAGAAACCGCCATTCTCACCGTCTTAGCGGGAACAGGCTACACCGTCGGGTCTGCAGCTAGTGCCACAGTCAATATTGCTGATAATGATTTACCCGATTTACCCATTATCGACCTGAGCGCTAACCAAACGGTAGTTGAAGGGATCACCAGTCCCCAAAATGTCACTTATACTGTTACTCTGTCTAGTGATAGCACTGACACAATTACTGTTCAATATGCCACTGGTAACAATACCGCTATAGCAGGGTCGGACTATACTGCCACTAACGGGACTCTCACCTTTGCTCCTGGTGTTACCAGTCAAGACATCATTATTCCTATTCTCAATGACTCCCTTAACGAAGCACAGGAAACCTTTAATCTCACTCTGTCTTCTCCTACCAATGCCCAATTGGGTACAGCAGCTGTAACTACAACCATTACTGATACTCTCGTAACTGCGGCTAGTACCACCCTAGCAGCAAATGTAGAAAACCTCACCCTGACTGGAACGGCAGCAATTAACGGTACTGGTAATAATGGTAATAACGTTATCATTGGTAACAGTGCTAAGAACACCCTCACAGGTCTCGCCGGTAATGATACTCTCAATGGGGGCGCTGGTAATGACAATCTTATTAGTGGTGATGGTAATGATCTCTTGTTGGGTGGTGCTGGTAACGACACCCTCAATGGCGGCTTGGGTGTGGATACTCTGACTGGTGGTGTTGGAAACGATTTCTTCAGGCTCGACAACGTAGCGAACGGTGATCTGATCACCGGCTTCTCCGTAGCCGCTGACACGATCATTCTGGCGAACAGTCTTGACAGCACCTTGACCGGCCCCATTAATCCGGGGATCAAAGGTCTGCTGTTTATTAGTGGTAATGTGAACGGAAGTGTCCTTAGCGCTGCCGGGTTCTTCAAGGGAGCGGGGATCAACGGGGGAGCATCCGGAAACTCCTCCGGCATCTACGTCAACACTAGCAACGGCGACATCTGGTATAACGATTCCACCGTCGCCGGTAGTTACCTAATTGCCAATGTTGGGGCTGGTGCCGCAGCTGGCATGACCAATCTCGACTTCGTTTACGGAGTGTAAGTCTTAGCTAGGGTTTGCTGAAAAAGTTTTTCTTGGGGGCAGGGTGTGGGGTGTGGGGTGTGGGGTGTAGGGTTTTACCGATTTTGAAGGGGTCAATTACCTAATTTTCAGGGAAAAAGTCCCTGAATTTTCCCCCCGATCACTCCCATATCTGGTACTTTTTGATTTACAAAAACTCTAAAAGTCTTAACCAACAAGGGTTTTACCATTATTCAGCCAGCCCTA
>NZ_JASJFE010000805.1:0-1419 GCF_030067735.1 Microcystis sp. M53598_WE2
CATCTAACTGTAACACCTAGGCTCAAAGTTACGCCAGTCATCCCCATCATAGCAAAGACTGGACACGATCTAGAGGCCAGTAAACTTTATAGGCTTGACCAACGATATAACTTTCCGGCAAAAAACCCCAAGCATGGGAATCAAAACTATGGTTACGATTATCTCCCAAAACAAACAGGGTTTTTGGGGGTACAGTCATAAATTCTATTTCATAATTGGCCAACTCGGCGGTGTAGGGTTCCTCGATAACTTGCCAGTTGAGATAAACTTTACCCCTGCGGATTTCAATGGTATCCCCAGCAATAGCGATGACTCGTTTGATAAAAAAATCTCCAGAATTAGGCTCTAGTTGCTTAATTTTTTCGGGAGTTATAAAAACAATTATATCGCCTCTTTTCGCTTGATAATTACCAGATTGACTGACGAAAATGCGATCACCTACTGCGAGGGTAGGCAGCATGGATTCGCTCGGAATCTCGAAAAATTCTATTCTTTGATGTAACCAATCGGGAAAATAATTACAGATAATTCCCCAAGTAAAAATTGCTGCCACCATCAGCGCCAAAATGGAACGATAGGTGTGACGATGGGGATGGAATTGATCGGGGAAAGTGTGATAAACATGATAAACAGCGATTGCTGTAATTAAAGGGGTAAGAAAGAGGATATTGGCCAAAAAATGCTCTATTTTCAGGGTAATCAGGGATATAGTCAGAAAAATTATCCCTAAGATCACCTTATCGGCGTACAATTGCCCTAACCCCGGTATAATCCGGTTAGCGAAGACGGCAAACCATGGGTTTTTTTGTTGGCGGGGAATTTTCTCTAAGCTGTTATTCTGTCTGGAATAATAAACAGTCCAGTGAGCGTCAAAAATATTGCTAATGTAAACGATAACCAGAGCAACTATTCCCCCTAATCCCCAGCTTACAGGGCCATTGTGGCTAAAAATTGACCAAATTGTCACAATTATTAATATTACTTGAGCGATTGCCAAAATGGTTGCTTTTTGGTTTTTGTTAGCATACCATTGTCCCAAACCGGGGAAAAACATCGAGAGATTGACCGCTAACCAGGGATCTTTTGCTTGTGAATTAGTCGCATAAGGACGAGAAACAGCCGAAAAAAGGGAGGGTTTGCTCATAGTATAGACCTATTGCCAATTCAGTAAACAGTGATCAGTAAACAGTGATCAGTTAACTTAAAACTCAAATCTGATAACTGATAACTGATGACTGATAACTACTATAGCAACCAACAACACTTAATGCTTTTACTTCAATTTAGCACATCTCATTACTGTCGCAAAGCTCGTTTAGCCCTAGGTTATAAGGGGATTGATTACCAAGTAGAAAATCTCACCCCCGGACTACATATTCTCAAACTCAGGCCTCTAACTAAAGGGTTAACTACTGTCCC
>NZ_JASJFE010000336.1:0-1439 GCF_030067735.1 Microcystis sp. M53598_WE2
AGGTAAATCATTTGCTTGCGGTTTTCCTGTCGCATTGCCGAGAGTAAGTCTTTCAATTCTTGAATATCATTGCTGGTGACAGTAGTCATAGAATTAACCCCAAGAGAATCTATTTAACCGGCACTCTTTGATTTTATTAGACTTCACCTACGCTAAAAAGGGAAAATTCATCAAATTTAATTACCTCGGAGTCAGGATAACGGGTATCAAAACGATAACTGCTCACGGTTCCTTTTTCTGTATCTAAAATGCTAAAAACCGTCAGATCATTACTGGCAATATAGGGTAAAGGTTGATTAACCCAATCCACTAGAGGAGCAATGTTCGGGATAATTGCTTCTAATCCATTAGGATTACCGATGGCTGCATAATTTCTATCGAGGGGTACAGGACGTTTTTTATCTCCTAAATGAGCGCCATAACTATTGCCAACGTTAGAAGATTCGAGAAAATTCATACCCTTAGGACTAAGAAAACGATTCCATAAATGAGAATGACCATAAAAAACCAAATTAACCTTGGCTGATTCTAATAAAGGAATTAGATCACGAATAATATAATCATTTTCTCGGGGATAATCATAACGTACCGATGTAACTTTTCCCGTGGTATCCCGTTGAATTGTCGGCACGGGATTGGTGTAAGGTGGAACGATATTTCCTCCTAGGGTATGGGGAGGATGATGAAACATAACTACTTTATATTTAGCCTCTTGAAATTCTCGACTATTTAACTCTTTTTCTAACCATTGATATTGAGGACTACCCTGAGCAATTGGCTCAAAAATATGCTGACCGTAACCCCATCGGTCGGGTCTATCTAAATCTCTTTGATTTTCGTAATATCTTCCCCTTGCACTGGGTTCTAAATTGGGATTTCTCCAGATATTAGTAACATATAAAACCACTAAACGAATATCGCCAAAGGTTAGAGAATAATATTTATTTTGAGGCAAAGAAAAAATTTCTTCGTAGGTTTCTGTGTTGAAAGCATTATTTTTTAACCAGGTTTCATTAATTGCTGCTGTATCCTCTGCTAGTTGTTTAGCAGTAAACTGAGGAATAGCATCTTCAAACTGTTCATTTAAACCTCTGGAAGTAGAAAATCTGCCCATAACTTCATGATTACCAATAGCAGGAAATAAGGGCGCATTTTGAATAATTTCTCCCCCTTTATAAATAGTCTGAATACCATTCTTTGTCAGAGTATAATTGGCACGACCTTGTAAACAGGGAAAGAATGCCCCACCGCGAATATCATCAAACCATTCGGAAGCTCGATCGGGTATATTAACTAAATCTCCTGCTAAAAAAACTGCATCTACCTGTCCAATAGTTTCGCTAACTTTTTGTAAATTAGCGGCAGTCATGGGCATTAATTGATGATCGGAAGTGAGCAAAATTTTGAGATTAGTTCCTTTTTTGGGTCTTGGGGTAAGG
>NZ_JASJFE010000826.1:0-2489 GCF_030067735.1 Microcystis sp. M53598_WE2
GGAGTACGAATTTCTAGATAAACAACGGCAAATATAGCTATTAATCCCCCCATCAGCCAAATTTTTCTAGGGGGACTTTGCCACCAAAAACGACGGATAAAAGTTGTGGTTAACAGGGTAATTAGACTGATAATAACAATTCTAACTACCACTTCTTGCCATCGGTTTAACTGGGGACTAAAATCTACCAGACCTGTAGATAACAATCCCAAAATATAGGCTAAACCGAGAATAACGCTATTAGGGCGATTCATAGAAATTTTTGTTAAATAATTTCAGAATTAGCGGGCATTATTTTTACCTAAGTATCAGCGAAAATCGAGATTAAAAAGTAACTTAGCATAAACACTATGGGGATCATTAAATGTAGGTAACTTCAATAATTCCTGCTGAAAATTTTGCCATTCCTGCGTCAAAGGGTGATTATTTTTAGTGAGAGGAGGAAGATAGGTTTGCAATAAATTAGAGAGAAGTTCTTCTTGCCAACTTTGCGATCGAGGATATTCTTTAAGACTCCAATCATCTCCTAATTTAGCTGTTTTGGCCGCGTATTGTACTGCCGCTTCTAGGCCACCGATTTGATCAACTAAACCAATTTTAACCGCATCTTTTCCCGTCCAGACGCGACCTTGGGCCACAGTTCTAACCTTGTCTGGGGATAATTTTCGCCCCTTGGCCACCGTCTCGATAAATAAATCATAGAACCGATTAACTGCCGCTTGATAAATTTCTAATTCTTGGGGATTTTTCGGTCTGGTAATAGTAGATATATCGGCTAATTGTCCAGTTTTCACAGTATCCCAATCGATGCCATTATTATTAGCAATCTTCTGGATATTTAACAATAATCCAAACACACCGATCGAACCAGTAATTGTATCATTATCGGCAAAAATTCTTTGACCCCCCATCGCAATCCAATAACCCCCAGAAGCAGCCACATCACCCAGAGAAATAATTACCGGTTTTTTCGCATCTAAACGCTTAATTTCCCGCAGAATCACCTCGGAAGCGGTGGCACTTCCCCCCGGACTATTAATTCTCAAAACTACCGCTTTTACCTCCTCCTTCCCTTGTAATTTTCGCAATTCCTTCGCCAATTTATCCCCACCGATTTCGCCTCTATCTCCCTGACCTTCTACGATTGTCCCTTCTGCATAAACTATCGCTATTTGAGCGCTACTATCTCCCCCCTCATCATCGAGAGAACTAGCATAATTAGCTAAAGAAATTTGCGAAAAGGAGCCAGAGGTTTCCTCCTGATTAGTTTTATTTTTTGCTTCTCCTGTCAAATCCTTTGCTAAAGCAATTACTCGATCTAAATGGGCCACTTCATCAACAAAACCCGCCTTTTTCGCTGTGGTTGCTTCCAGAATACCTTGAGTATCAGAAATAGTTTGCACCTGTTGGGGTGTTAAATTGCGACTTTTGGCCACTGTGGCACTATAATTAGACCAAATTGTATCGAGTAGGGTTTGCAGCTGCTGACGATTCTGGACACTTAAATCCTGACGCGTATAGGGTTCCACCGCACCTTTAAAAGAACCCACTTTTACCACTTGTACCCCCACACCATACTTTTCTAGTGCATCGGCAAAAAAGGTTTGTTGACTACTTAAACCATTAATTTCCATTCTCCCCACGGGATTAATAATCACCTTTTCAGCAACGGAAGCGAGATAATATTCCTTTTCCGTCCATTCCACATCGTAGGCGATAATTTTTTTACCCGATTGGCGAAATTTTGCCAAAGCTTGCCGCACTTCCGTCAGGGTAGCATAGCCATATTCACCGACAGTGCCGCGACCGTAGAGTAACAGACCGACAATACTATCATCAAGGGCGGCCTTTTCGATCGCCGCTATCACCTGTCGCAAATTTAAAGTGATCCGACTCTCACTGGTCAAACTATCGGCTAAACTTGAACTAGGGGGAGCATCGCTGATATTGGTGGCTAAGTTAAAGACTAAGACTGATTTTTCCTTAACTGAGGAGCTATCGCTAGAAATCAGGAAAGAAAGCAGTAGAAATGCTAATCCCCCCACACCTAGGGACGAAAATACCAATAATCCCAATAAAGTTCCCAAGCAACTAGCGAAAGTTTGTTTAAAAAACTGACCCATCGGTTTTCATCTACTACTAATTATCCTGTTTCCTATTGTAGGGATTCCCCGCCCAGAAACAAGTTTTTTATCTGACTGCCTGACACATCTTGGTGAATCACCGACAGGTTAAGACACGGATGCGAGAGAACCAAATTCGGTCAAAGAAATCTTGTTTAGCTGGCTTGGAAGCAAAAATTGGTTCGAGGGATGAAACCCTTATAGAGAAAGACATTCGGCGATTTTTGTCAATTGTTTTCGCTCTAGAACAAAAGTGGTCTAGATTTTTTACTTCTATCTTTGACATTTTTCTTGACTTGAATATTTTTTGAGAACTTTTTTAGTTTCTCACTTTTTCTACTCCAAGAGCATAAGTATAAATACTTA
>NZ_JASJFE010000531.1:0-5001 GCF_030067735.1 Microcystis sp. M53598_WE2
AAGGTGACAAGGATAAAAACTTTTACCGGTAGGGGTGTAAAGAACAAACTTAATAAGCCACAAAAAAGACCTAATAAGCAGGTACTGAGGCTAATTATTTCGCCGTGAACATTGTAGCTAATCGACAGGGAGATTAGGGCTAGAGTAAGGAGAAAAATCATAGTTTTCTTTCCTGAGTCTATTGAGCAGAAAAGCCGTGACCGCTCACGACTTTTCGCCGTTTCTATATCTATTATTAGCTCGATTACTTAGCTAATGACATCCGGGTAAAGTAAACTTTTTTAACGTAAAAGATTTAACAATCCGTTGAAGATACCGGTAACACCAGTAAAGGGACTTAAAACCGTACCTAGGGTATCGGTAGTGGCGGCCAGACCGCTACGATGAACCACCACCACATCATTATTGCGGAGAATCGGGTTAGTTTTCTCGTTGATACCCTGGGAAAAATCGATGTTAATTGAGGTTTTGGTGACGGTTCCGTTAGGATTGAGACGAATTAATTCCACTGTGGACTGATTAGCGCGACGCTTATCAAAGTCTCCTGCGGTTAAAATTGCCTGATTGAGAGGGGTATTGGGAGGAACTTCAATTGTTCCCGGTTTTTTCACCTCCCCGACCACTTTCACGTTAATGGTTTTAGGGGCAAAACTGGCCGATGCTAGGGTTTCTGATTCCTGGGCCGAGATTTCAGTAGCGGTAGGGATAATCACCGTATCTCCTTCTTGAAGAAAGATATCGCTGGTTATATCACCTTTTTCGAGCAAACTCCAGAGATCTACAGGAATTTTCTGCTGGGAACCGTCACGGGTATAACGCAGCACTTGCACCTGTCGGATATCAGCGAGGGGTTTGATACCTCCCGCTTCTTGGATAGCTTGGGTTAGTCGGGCTGGTTGTCGTCGAATTCCGCGATTATTCTCTGTGGTGACGGTGTTAACTTGATTGGGGACAATACGATAGGACCCTGGGCGATAAACTTCTCCCACCACAGTAACATTAATTTCTCGATCGCTATCTAGTCCAAAATTGGCATCGGCTAATTGATTGACTTCCCCGACGCTAAGGGTCGTTTTAGTGGGAATCACGATGCTATCGCCATCTCTGAGGCTAATATCTTGGGTTTTATCGCCTTTTTGGATTAATTGCCAGAGATTCGCTTGAATTAGCTGTTCTTGTCCCTTGAGGTTGCGTCGGATTTGAACTTGACCAATATCGGCCACCGTAGTCACTCCCCCTGCTTGCCGGATTATTTCGGTCAATAGGGGCGTTTTTTGGCTTTGTTCGGGGTTAATTGTATAAGTACCCGGACGATTGACTTCCCCCGCGATGGCGATTTGCAGAGGCCGGGGGGTGAGAATGCTAACAGTAACCACGGGACGCTTGAGATAGGTGGTGTAACGTTTAGCGAGGGTTTGGCCGGCTTCGGTGACGGTCATTCCCTCCACTTTGACGCTACCAATCAGAGGTAAAGTCAGGGTTCCATCGGCTAAAACAAGGAAATCGCCGCTTAAATCGGCGACTTGGTAGACGGTGACGCGGACTTTATCTCCTTCTCCTAGGGTGTACTCTTTGCTTTCTGCGGGGATAGGAGCAATCGCCTCTTGAGCGGGTGCAGGACTACTCGGAGGAGTGGCTTGGACTGGGCGGGCTTCTAAGGAAGTTAGGGGGGCAATAGTGCCGATAATTAATAGATAACGTAGGGATTTACTGATTAAATCCTGTAATTGGTTGCTATTTAACATGATCAATAGGATTAATTTTATCGTTAACATTGGCGATCAGTGTAGCACAAATAGTCGATCGCCTATGGAAACCCCGTGTAATATCGCATCTATCGAGAGTTACCGCTAACTGTAAGATAGTTTTAACGATTGCCTGTATGTAAAGGGGTATATTAATTTTATGACAGCTACTAGCACAATTCCCGATTTTTGTCAAGGAATAAAATATTTTGGGGGTTCCTTACCCGAATTTGATAAATATGCAGGAAAAGCCGCTATCGCTGAGGGAAAAACCGCTATTATTGCCGCTAATGACCCGAATGCTATCTATCAAACCCTCCTAGCCGCCGATGCTTTGCGTTACCTCACCCTACAAATCACCGCTACCAAAGAATCGGGACACCCCGGCGGTTTTGCCAGCGCTGCCGACGTAATTGCCTCTTTGATGATGTTAGGCCAGAAAAATATCTTCACCGAAGTGGGCCATCATGCCCCCGGTTTTTATAGTAACGTCTTTCTCGATCGCTCTCTCGAAGCCATGGGCATCAGCAACGTCAGGGAATTGGGAGAACGTTTTCGGGAAAAACACGGACTTTTAGGGCATCTTTCCGGACAAATCCCCGGACTGCTCGGGCCGGCTGGTCCTTTGGGCCAAGGCCAACATTTCGCCATGGCGGCGGCCAAATTACACCCTAATACCCTTTTCCCTGTGACTATCGGGGATGGTGGTTTAGGAGAACCGTATATTATGAGTAGTTTTGGTCATTTTCACACTGCTTATCCCGAAATTACCAATTTTCTACCGATTTTAGTTTGGAATGGCTATTCCCAAGAACACCATAGCATGGTGTCCCTGAAAACTAACGCCGAAATGGAAGCCTATTGGCGCGGTAATGGTTTCGAGGAAGTGATTCTCATTAATGCCAAAGACTTCGATAATGCTCATCAAAATGGGGAATATGTAGATAGCACCAAATTCTCTTTTAACCAGCGTCTGGAGTTCATGAAAGCGGTGTTAATGGCCACGGATAAAGCCGCCCAATTAGCTTTAGGAGGCCAACTAACCGTTATCATTATTAAACAACTTAAAGGGGCGGGAGTTCACAAACGGGGAGCGGCTTCCCATAATCTTTATCCAGGCGATTCTTTAGAAAAAGATTATATCGTTGCTGCCTTACAGGAACGCGCTTTACCCCCTGAAGCTTGGGCAATTGTTCGTACTAATTTCGAGCGCTCTGGAGGGGGTCCGGCAGTGGAAACAGTGGTAACGGAAAAAGTCTTCCCGCTGCCGGATTTAGGAACCTTACCGATGACGGAATATACTGTGGGTGGTGATAAAAAAGTGGCCACCACTGCCATGGGGGAATTAGTGGTAGCTGTGGGTAAAGCTGACCCCAATTTTGTCGTCACTAATGCTGATGGTAATGCCGCTTCGGGAATTAATAATATTAACGTCGGTTTAAAGATTATTCACCCCACCAGCGATGATACCTATTTCCAAGCACCTAACGGTCAAGTTTATGAGCCTTTAAGCGAGGATGCCTGTGCTGGATTAGCCGTCGGTTTATCTCTCTTGGGAGCGCGGACTTTATGGTGTTCCTACGAGTCTTTTGCTATCAATGGTTTACCGATTTGGCAGACTGTAACCCAAGCGATGGCCGAGTTACGTCGTCCCACCCCTTCTACTATTACTTTATTCACCGCCGGAGCCTTAGAGCAAGGGCGTAATGGTTGGACACACCAACGCCCAGAGATTGAAAATTATTTCGCCGCTATGATGCGAAATGGCAATATTTTTCCTCTCTTTCCCTGCGATGCTAACAGTATTCAAGTCTGTTATGAATGGGCGTTAGGAACTAGCAATAAAGGCATTACAATCACCGCTAGTAAATCGCCTTTACCGATGCGAACCACTTTTGAGCAAACCCGTCAAGCTTTAGAAAAAGGCGGCGTAATTCTCCACGAATCGGAAGGCAGTAAAAAAGTTGTTTTTGCCGTCATTGGCGATATGACTTTATTACCCGTCTTTGAGTCTGCACAACAGTTAGAAGCAGCGGGAATCGGGGTAAAAATCGTCTCGGTAATTAATCCCCGTCGTCTCTACCGTCCTAGCGATGTGATGAGTGAAACTAGCTCGGAAGCTGATAATAATTTCCTCGATGATGCTGGTTTTGACAGTCTCTTTGCCGGTGATGCTTTAATCGGAGTAACTGGTGGTACAAGCGCCATGTTAGAACCAATTATGTTACGCAGTAATGCGCGTCGGGATGTCTTCGCTTGGAAACGGGGAGAAACCACCGCCAGTGCCGGGGAAATTATGGCCTATAATGGCTTAACTGCCAATGCTTTAACTGCGCGTGCTACCCAGTTATTAGGCTAAGTTCCCAGTTAGTTTTTTTTGATTATTCCCTACTCTCTCTGATTGGAAAGTAGGGATTTTTTCTCAGGTCACTTTCGCCAACGGAGTAAACTTTTAATAATTTTCCATAGGCGAGGATATTGGAGGGATAGATAGCGTTTAATATGGGATTTTAAACTAACTAAATCCTGAGATTCTTTCAGTTCTCTATCTTGATAAAAACGAATTAAATCATCCCGTCTTTTCAGTAAAATTTTAATTTGTTGGTAATCTTCTGAGCTTAAAACTTGATGGGGTTGAATATTTTCTGGCAGCGGGCGCGGGATGTAAAAAGTTGTATGAGATGGTGATAATTCCTGGTCTGGACGTTCTTTGGTATAGAGATAGATAGAAAGAGATTTACGCGATAAATGCCGTTGATTTTCTGGTAAGTTAATCTGAGAAAATCCATGCCATGAATATTCATTGGTTTCAAAAATAAGACAACGATTAAAGATGGGTACAAAAGATTTAATCTTATTTTCTTCCGGTTGACGAGGATTGGAATGTAACTCGAGATTCCCTCCCCAATCTGCTTGCCATTGGGGATTTAAATAGATTAATAAATTCAAGCGGCGATGATACCAATGACGCTCATCGAGGTTAAAATCAATGTGAGGGTCTAATTCTTGACCCTGTAAATTTTCGTGGGTTCCACCCCCATAAAAACTAGGGTCTGGAATTAAATTATCAACACCGGTTAATTCGGAAATTAACTCTAAAAACTCTTGAGCTTGAATGTAGCGGCCAAACTGTTGATAAACACCCCCTAAACCGATTAAATCCTCATTAACCGCCTTGCCGCCAACTTTTCCTAACTCACTAATGGCTTTTTGCGGATTAAAACTGGGAAAATTTTCCAGCAAAATTTGCGCTTGC
>NZ_JASJFE010000011.1:0-4014 GCF_030067735.1 Microcystis sp. M53598_WE2
GCTTGAAAATCCTGTTGTACCCGGCGCATGACTTGATTATAGTAGCGACTGAGTAAACCACCACCGGAAAGAATAAAAACTATACCGAGTAAACCGGGGTTAATCGGTTCGGTTTCTTGATGACTAGCTTTCAGTTTAACTATTCTTCTTTCTAATAGCTGAATGCCGACAATTGATAAAGGTTCGGGACGGGCAGGTAGTAAATAAAAATGACTGCTACATAGACCACTACGAGTTAAAAGATTATAGCCCGGAGCGCAATCCATGATAATATAATCGTAACGGTCTTGAATGGGATCAATGATTTTTTGAATTAAGATTCTTTCCAGGTTATTCCAAGCATGATCAAAGCCTAAATCTTCCTGTAAAATTGCTTGGTGGTGCAGGGTTTCTGAGACGACATATTCATCATAAAGTTCGATGTCTCCCGGCAGTAAATCTAAGCCTTGTATTTCACAGACTGAAGGGACAATAATATCATCAATAGTTAATTTATTGTAGGGATTGGGTTTGATAATTGCTTCTAATAAATAGCTTAAAGTGCGTTTTTTGCGACGCAGTTGAGCGAATTCGTGGGGAGACATTAAGCTAAGAGTCGCACTGATTTGAGCGTCTAAATCGAGGACAAGGACTCGTTTTTGCTGAAATTTAGCTAAACAGGTGGCAAGGTTGACGGTAAGGGTAGTTTTTCCTACTCCTCCTTTCATATTAACGGTGCTGATGACAGTGGCCATTAGGGGAATTCCTTTCTAGTTAACCGATGGAATATCTCGACGTAAAACTTGCCCGTTGGGAGCCATAATCAAAGGAGGTAAACTGGTAATATTGATCGCCTCTTGGGTTTTCATGTCGTAGGTGGTGTAAACTGTTTCCTGTTGATGGGGATTAATATCGACAATTGTTAGGGTTTTTCTGGGCGCTTGTTCACTGTTCAATAACCGTCGCGGTCCACTGCCTAAAGCTCCCGCGTGTAATAATTGTAATTGCCCCCGTTTACCCGGATAGTAAGCGTGAGCGTGGCCACTAATATAAGTATGCACCTGATGGCCCTCTAAAAACGCTCTTAATTTCTCGGCATCGGCTAAATAATCCCCCGGTCGATTTCTGCCCACGGCAATACCGTAGAGGGGTAAATGACCGATTACTAGCCGCATCCTAGCATTTTTAGCGTCGCTACTACTCAAGTTTTTTGCTGCCCAATTTAGTTGTTGCCCAGAGATTAAATGAGTGGAGGCATCCCAAACTAGATAGAATATACCATTTTGAGTGAAAGTATAATAAAAAGGAAAGCCGGTTTTATCGATAAAATTTAAACTTGTATCATGTTGGGGGTTTTGCCAATAATCTTGGGCTAATTTTCTCTCTTGAGCATAGACAAATTTTCCTGCCGATAGAGATCCAGAAGCGTCATGATTACCGATGGTAAAACCAAAAGGTATTTTAGCAGCTCGCAGGGGCGCGGCGATATGGCGATCAAAGGCTGACCACATGGCGTTAATTGCTGCCTCTGTCAAGCTGCTTTTTTGTCCTGCCACCATGTCGCCACCACAGAGGACCAGATCGGGTTTATTATTGATAATTAAAGGGATAGCTCGATCGATTTCGGGATCGTAAGTTGTGGAACCGTATTGACTATTAAGGTCACTAATCACAATTATCTTGACTTTTTTCGCCTTTTGTGCTTGTTTAACAGCCGACTCAGGGGGATTTTTGGAAGTAACAGGCTGTAAAATTTGATGAGCGCAAGCTACCAAGCTAAAACCGCCTAAACTGCCACTGATCAGCAAAAATTTACGGCGTTGCATAGGATATCAATCTCGTCTTTAATTGAGGTCACGTCAGTTATTGTAGCAATTTTTGTCCCCTCGCTCGCTTTTTTGTTGATCATCCCAATTAACTATCAGGAGATAACTTGACAATTCTCTTAACTTCTTTTGCGCCTTGGTTATGCCATCACCGGAGTAATTCCTCCGATGATTTGTTAGTATCCATTCAAGATAATTATCCAAAAAAGCTTTTATTTTTGCGTCAACTTCCCGTTAATACCCATCGAGCCAGTGAACGAGTTATCAAAGCTATTCAAAACAAAAAGCCTGATTTCGTTATTTGTTGTGGCATGGCAGAAAATCGTTATCGTTTAAGTTTAGAATCTCAGGCTAGGAGTAGCACAAAAAAGTTATTTACACCAATTCCTCTTAAGGATTTTGTCAAAGAGCTTGCCTATAGCTATATCAGCGATAATGCCGGTCAGTTTGTCTGCGAAGAATTATATTTTCAAGTCTTAAAACATCATCCGAGAGCCTTATTCGTTCATGTGCCGCTTTTAACTGACAAAAATTTTGCCATTATTCAAAGAGATTTTCAAAAAATTATCACGCTTAGTCGTTAGCTCATACAGTATAATTCGGGAGTCAGTTTCAAGAGAAAAAGGAAAAAGGATATCTTGATATTTTGCCGAGCAACAAGCAAGGTTATTGCAAACGTGCAGTACATTGACCTATACTTATATTTTGCCAAATCACATAGTAGGTATTATTTGGTATTACATTAATTACCCCTTCCCCATAGACTTGACAATTGCCAATAGTTTGACAACGAATTTGTCCAGTTATTTGATATCTTTGTTGTCCTAAGTCAATATTATTTATAGTAGAAAAATTTCCTTGCGGATAAAAATATTCACCACTAATGTTGACAGCTATGGGCAGAACACATCCAAAATTATCCCCGGCATAAGCTATATTAATTGAGGTTTTCTGTGGCGTATATGTAGGGTTTAGTATTGGTGCCGGTGTTGGTGGTGGCGTATATGTAGGGGTTGGTATTGGTGTCGGTTCCGGGGATTTACCAGCAAAAAAAGATTTAATTTCTTGCCACCACCAGGGGGCTGTCGCTCCAGCAAGAAGGGCTA
This sequence comes from Microcystis sp. M53598_WE2, assembly GCF_030067735.1. NCBI lineage: Bacteria > Bacillati > Cyanobacteriota > Cyanophyceae > Chroococcales > Microcystaceae > Microcystis > Microcystis sp. M53598_WE2. The sequence continues at coordinate 2,912 of NZ_JASJFE010000011.1, forward strand.
TAATAACAGAACTAATAATCTGTACGATTAAACTATTGTTTTTATTATCACTGGACATTTTCCTATTCCTCACTTGTGGATACATCGTTTACCATATACATGAGGTTATTTCTCGCATCTGAAATACCTAATTGGCAAGGATTAGTCTATGCTTTACCTTGAGAAGAAAGGCTGTAATTAATTAGCTATTGACATTTGAGAAAATTACTGCAAGTCTAAGCAATCTAATATCTTCTGCCAGACTAGCACTTAATTAGGGATACGTCATCTGCTTGTTACATTAGTGGGACTTAGGCGTTTTCGGTCAGCAAAAAAGGCTCAAACCATTACGGGACAAAGGGTTAACCTCGATTTATGATTTTCCTTGATCTATCTGGGTTTCAGCGATTGTGAGCTTCTCGAAGTAAATACCAAGCGGGGATTGAAGTTGAGGCTTTTATCGATTTGTTTTTTGTCTAAGTCCCACTATGACTTGATTATAGCTAAAAAAGTTCGGTTTTGTGTTTAAGTCCCATTAGACTCACAGTTTCAATGAATAAGCATGGTGCGTTCCCAAAAATCTATTGGTGGAGCAGTAGGACTTGCATCAGGGAACGCACCCTACAGCTACAGCTAATTACTATTACCTGCTATTTGTTACAATACGCTACTGCGACTTTAAGAATGTTTTATGTTTAAGAACATACAACATTTTCAATCGGATTTCATACATCAAATCTGTCACCAACTTCTTAAATCTGGTATAGACTTTCTGGTTAATCCTCTCCTCTGGTGCTAAATCACCTCCATGAGCTACCGCATTGCGTAACCGCAGAAATAACTCTAAGGATTCCTTTAAATTACGATTCGGATGTGCATAATCCTTCCAATGTTCTGGAAACTTTTCAAGTGCAAAGCTTTTGAGTAATTTGTTTAAGACGTTGAAACCAACATTACTCTCGGTATTAACAACTCTTGAAATAGTGCAGCTATCCCTAGCGTGAAACGCTTTAAGTGAGGCAAAAAAACTTACTTTTTTATTGTCATTTGTAGGATATTCCTTGAATTGTTGAAAGGATTTTTCAATGTGGAGAATAACTATTTCATCGCAAAAATTATGAAGA
>NZ_JASJFE010000082.1:0-12482 GCF_030067735.1 Microcystis sp. M53598_WE2
CGATGAAATTAATCTACTTGATGACCAAATTGCTAACCAATTACTCACAGTTTTAAGCGAAGGACGTAACCAAATCGAACGGGAAGGCATCAGTTTTCAACATCCCTGTAAACCAATCCTGATCGCTACTTATAACCCAGAAGAAGGGGATTTACGAACCCATTTATTAGATAGAATTGCCATTGCGCTTTCCGCCGATGGTGTCCTTAGTTTAGACCAACGAGTAACCGCCGTCAATCAGGCGATCGAGTATGCTGTTTCTCCCAGCGCTTTTATCGCCCAATATGCCCAAGAAATCGATGATCTCAAAACCGAAATTATTCTGGCGAGGGAATGGTTAAAAGAGGTAAAAATTAAACCCGAACAAATTAGTTATCTAGTGGAGGAAGCGGTGCGCGGTAGGGTAGAAGGTCATCGCGCCGAGATTTTTGCCGTGAGAGTAGCCAAGGCGGCCGCCGCTTTAGAAGGTCGGGATTTAGTCAGTGCCGATGACTTAAAAAGAGCCGTCGAATTAGTTATTGTACCTCGATCGCTGATTACGCCACCACCCCCAGAACAGGAACAACAGCCCCCACCGCCGCCACCACCACCGGAACCGCCCCAAGACGAAAACCAGCAGGAACAGGAAGAAAAAGAGGAGGAGAAAGAGGAGGAAAAAGAACCGGAACAGCCCGATAATCTGCCAGAAGAATTTGTTTTCGACCCGGAAGGGGTTTTACTGGATCCCAGTGTGCTGTATTTTGCCCAGATGGCCCAGCGTCAGGGGAAATCGGGGGCGCGTAACCTGATTTTCTCGGAAGATAGAGGACGTTATATTAAGCCGATGTTACCCCGGGGCAAGGTGAAAAGAGTCGCCGTCGATGCCACTCTCCGGGCGGCTGCCCCCTATCAAAAAGCCCGTCGCTTAAGAAATCCCGAACGTCATGTGATTATAGAAGAAGGGGATCTGCGCTCAAAACGGCTGGCCCGCAAGGCCGGTTCTTTAATTGTCTTTGTGGTTGATGCCTCCGGTTCCATGGCCCTGAATCGGATGCAGTCGGCCAAAGGTGCGGTTATGCGTCTGTTAACGGAAGCTTACGAAAATCGCGACCAGATTGCCCTGATTCCTTTCCGGGGTGAGCGAGCAGATGTACTATTACCGCCAACCAAATCGATTACCCTAGCGAAAAAACGTCTAGAAACCCTGCCCTGTGGTGGCGGTTCCCCTTTGGCCCACGGTTTAACCCAAGCGGTTCATGTGGGGATGAATGCCCGTTTATCGGGGGATATCGGTCAAGTGGTGATTGTGGCGATTACCGACGGGAGAAGTAATATTCCTTTGGCGAAATCTTTAGGCGAACCGATTCCGGAGGGGGAAAAACCCGATATTAAGGCAGAACTGCTCGATATTGCCGCTAAAATTCGCTCTTTAGGCATTAAACTGCTGGTCATCGATACGGAGAAAAAATTCGTCTCCACTGGTTTTGCCAAAGAATTAGCCCTAAAAGCCGGGGGTAAATATTATCATCTACCCCGGGCCACGGAGCAAGCGATCGCATCTATGGCGCGAGGGGCAATTGCGGGACTGTAGCTGGGGTTTGCCGAAAAAGGTTTTCCTGGGGGCAGGGTGTAGGGTGTGGGGTGTGGGGTGTAGGGAAGGAAACCTCTTTCATCTGTGGGGGGGAAAATTTTTTCATCGGGACTGCCTCCTGCCTTCGTTATTGACTCGAATTTTGCTGATTTTCTGTTTTTTTTCGGTCTGGTGTGAGAGAATCTAGAAAAACTTAACAATAATCAGCAATAAGCGAGAGATATACTACAAACAAACATTAGTAAGTTTTAATTAAGATAACTATGAACTTTCGATTTGGCAAAATCTTGATAGCAGGGGTATTGGCGGTACTTTTGCTAGTAACTTCCTGTGCTAAAGCTCCCTCACAATTTGACCAAGCGCAACAAGAAAGTACCGCTCGCGGGGCGGCGGCAGTGGTGAAAGAATCCACCTCTGGCGGCAGTTTTAATCGGTTTTTCCCGCCTTCTGGGGGAGGATACGAGCGCGTCTATACCCAGGAGAAAAAAGGCTTTGCTGAGGCAAAACTGAAGCAAGATGGCAAAGTTCTGGCTATGTTAGCCATATCTGACATCAGCAATAATCCCGCCGCGGCCAATAAATTCCAAGACAGTCAAACCACAATCAAAGGTTTTCCCTCTGTGGAACAGGGTACAACCGCCAGCGCCGTTTTAGTCAATAATCGCTATCAAGTCAAGGTTTTATCGCGGGAGCCAGATTTTTCTTCCAGCGATCGCCAAGCTTGGTTAGCTAAGTTCGATTTAGATGGTCTAGCAAAATTAAAGTAAGGAGACATCCGTGAGTAAGCCAATTTTTGAACTGGTGGACGAATTACCGACTAATAATCTCACCGTCAAAGTTCTCAAAACCCTTGATTATGTAGTGCCGGGACAGTGGGATAACCTAGTCGGGTTTAAAAATACGATTATCAAAGTCACCGGCGAAACCGACGAAAGCATGATCCAACAGATTGGCGATCGAGCCGTTTGGTTGTTTAATGATAAATCCCAGGGCTATCAACGGGCGCTCTGGCTCTACCAAACCATCGACAGCGCCGATAATGCCCTAGCCGCCGCCTCTCTTGCTAATGCCGTCGGTGGTAAAATTCCCCTCATGGGCGGTTTAATCGAAAAATTAACCCCTGCCCCCGAAAAAGCGCAAACCATCGATCTAACCTTGAAATTAGTGACCGAATTAGTGGCCTTTTGTCAAATTAATGGCATTCCGGGCGATAGTATCGGGGATTTCGTCGCTTCTCTGGGAGATTATAGCGGCGAATCCCTGATGCGGATGGCGGCGTTAGTTTGTTTGGATGGTTTAATTCCCCTGGGGGGCAGTTTTATCCGCAAAGTGGAATCGAGCCTCAGCATTCTCAGGCCGGAAGAATTAGAATCTAACTCCACGTTCGGCAGTATTAAAGAATTGATTCCGGGGGGAAATACTGCCAGAAAATTAGACTTTATCGGTCAAAGTTTCGACTCGACTAAAGGTTGGATGAGTGCTTTTGTCAGCGAGCGCGATTTGACCCAGCAGGGATTATTGAGCAAAATTCAGGGATTTATCAACTTTTCTGCCGATAAATTGGTGTATGTTGGGGCATTCCTCGATATGACCACCAATTACTATGAACATACCGGTATTCAAACCCTGGCTCGTCGTTTAATCGAAAGAGCCGTGGCGGAAATTTAAGTGGCACCGGGGGCAGGGATGGACAGACCGATACCAAATCGGTTTTTAATAGCATGATTAAGTCCCAATTCAACTTTAAAAACCCAGTTATGGATTGTTTCCCCCTGCTCCGGCACTCACCCACTTTCCTATACCTTTTCCACAGGGTTTAGTATTATAATATACCCTCCTTAGCCCCTCAAGGTCATGAATCAGGCACAACTTATCCATGCCGCTAAACTCCAGGATCCAGCCGCTATTATTGCTCTACTTAACCAAAGTCTCTTAACCAGAAAAATAGAGGTTGTTGAAGCCACCCCGCAAGAAAATGCCCTGACTCTAAAAATTCAATCCAAAAATATACCTAATCAACACAAGTTATTACCTTTTTTGTCGGCAGAAATCAAAAGCTTGGGCATCGATGGATTAGAACAAGTGATCGTTTACGGTATGACCGAGGCATCCGATATCCCCGCTTGGCAAGAATCGATAACCCTGAGTCAAGATGATTTAATCGTCAATCTTGTCACCAAATTAAACTCTTTGCCGATAATAACCGCAGAAATCGCCGAAAATGACCCGGAAGATGCCCCAGAAGCTTTGGAAGACTCTGAAACAACCGAAGAAAAAGCCCTAGAGAAACCGGAGGAGTTCACTGAAGCTGCTGAGAATATTGTGGCCACTGGTGAGGGATTTTCCCTATCTCATCGGAGACACTCCTCTTTTCCCCTCAGGATAATTTTGCCTTACCTAGCGATCGGTTTTGGTGCTGGAATTATTATAGGTGCTTACTTTGGCTATCAAAAAGCAGTGAGTGAAATGTACGCACAACCCGGATCGCTCGAACAAACCCGATAAATTTTCCTGTCCCCAACCTGATATGATCGAAATTGGCGATCTTGCGATTAAGACCAATGCAAAATTTTCCTATCTCTAAACCCCAATGATTTAGGGCTTTTTTTCTTGGGAATTTGTCGGTAAGGACAGCAGCAACAGTTTATTTTTTATCTTTAGCCCCACCTATCTAACCGCTCATGTCTATGGAAGAAGCCTTGAAACTCCTAAAAGAATATGGATGTATTCAACTAAAAATTGCCCAATCCCCCGAAGAAGAAGAAGCTCTAAGACAGGCAATTTTATTAGTTAACCAAGGTTCGGAGTCAATTAATTTGGGTATCTGTGCCGATAACAATGAAGAGGGATTTAAAGCCCTGAAAAGTTATCTACAAGCCCTAGGATACCCCCTACCTAATAGTCTCCCAGAAGACCACCTAGAAAAGGGAGCGGTGTATATTAAATACAATACCCAAAGACAAGCTTCCTATCTCGATTCCTATACGGGAACCTATCGCGGTGTCCTGGTTTCTTGTCAGTCAGAAAATGATCAATTAGTCGGTACTTATGGTCACTTTCCCCTCGATTTATTCTCTTAAGAGGCATAGTTTTTACTGTTGACTAATAAGTAGGTGGGTGTTAAGAATTGTCAGATACCCCCCTTATCAAGGGGGGATTAAGGGGGGATCAAAGACCAAATCTATCTTCAATTTAATTGAAATCACTTAAGTGGGTGGGTGGAATTAAATATAAGATGAACGTAGGTTGGGTTGAAGCATGAAACCCAACGCCCGCTCATGTTACGCTACCGCTAACCCATCCTACAAATAATTGTGCCTCCCCACTCCTGTCCACTGAATTCTCTTTCCTGACTCTTGTTAACTTTTTACCTGAAAAAAATATGTATTTGTTAATTCCAGCAGCGGGAATGGGTAAACGGATGGGCAGCGATCGCAATAAGTTACTGCTCACCCTGCACGGAAAACCTCTCCTGGCTTGGACTTTGCTGGCTGCCATGCAATCCAGGGCAATTATCTGGATTGGCATCATGGCACAACCGGAAGACTTTGAGGAGATCCGAGAAATTATCACCCCTATAAATGCCCTTAAACCCGTGCAAATCATCCAAGGAGGCGAAACCAGACAAAAATCGGTTTACAATGGCTTACAAGCCCTACCAGAGGGGGCTGAGACGGTTTTAATTCACGATGGGGCGCGCTGTTTAGCCACTCCCGAATTATTCGATCGCTGTGCCGCCGCTTTAGCCACTTGTCAGGGTTTCATTGCGGCGATTCCGGTGAAAGATACGATTAAAATTGTCGATAGCAAGGGCTGGATTGAGGATACACCGGATCGCTCGCGGTTGTGGGCAGCCCAAACGCCCCAGGGTTTTCAGGTAAAATTATTAAAAGAATGTCATGAACAAGGCCGAAAATTAGATTGGGAAGTCACCGACGATGCCGCCTTATTAGAAAAATGTGGTTTTCCCGTCAAAATTGTCGTCGGTGAAGAAACTAACTTAAAAATTACGACTCCGGGAGATCTGGCAATTGCCGAATATATTTTAAGTCAACGTTTATAATTTTTCATCTACTTTAACGCCGTCCCGTTTAATAATACGAGCGGGAATACCCACCACCACACAATTAGGTGGAACATCTTTGACTACCACTGAATTTGCGCCCACGGTGACATTATCGCCGATGGTAATGTTTCCTAAGACTTTAGCGCCGGCGGTAATCCTGACATTATTGCCAATTTTGGGGCGACCGCTTTTATCTTTATAGCCAATTGTTACCTGTTGATTAATCCAACAGTTATCGCCCAAATCCGCCATAACAATCGTACTAAAACCGTGTTGAATAAATAATCCTTTGCCAATCGAACAGGAAGAATCTAGAAATAAATAGGAACTTTCTCGATAGAAAAACCTAAGAATATACATAAAAAAACGGCTGAATGAACCACCTTGAAAAAGACGACAATAATATAAATTTCTAAATTCTTTTGCCTCCAGACACAGAGCTAACAATTGTAACCAATCTGCTCTTTTTTCCCGGCTTAATAACTCTACCCAACGCCGCACATCACCTAAGATAAGTTCTCGATTGTTAGCTACCTGAAAAGCAATGATTAAGGGTGAGAGCCAAAGAATACCCACATAGAAAAATAATTTTCGGAAGAAACTTTTCATCGTTGGTCTAAAATAATTGACGATAGACTTGCTTTTTGTTGCTATTGATTATAGTAGTATTGTAGCGAATAGTTCAACCGTCCCCCGTTTATTAGACCCCAACGATGTCAACTACCTTACAGTTCTTTCCCGAAGTATCCGTGATCGTGCCAATTTATAACGGAGAGAAAGATCTACCCCCTCTCATTGATTGTTTAGCCAAACAGACCTATCCCCGTCAATTAGTTGAATATATTTTAGTTGATAATAATAGTAGCGATCGCACGGCAGAATTATTAGGAAAGGCAGCAGAAGAACAGCGGGGACTGAACCTGATCATTTTAAGCGAAAATCAGATACAAAGCTCCTACGCTGCTCGCAACAAAGGGCTCAAAAGCGCTCGTTATCCTTTTCTGGCCTTTACCGATGCCGATTGTCGTCCCGCACCGCAATGGTTGACAGAATTGATCCAACCCTTTAAAGATACTAGGATCGGTCTGGTAGTGGGTGAAATTGCTGCCTTAACTGGTTCCACTTGCTTGGAAAATTATGCGGAACGTCGTCACTTTATGTCACCAAAATTTCTTTTAGAACATTCTTTTTGTCCCTACGGTCAAACGGCTAACCTCGCTATTCGTCGAGAAGCTTTTCAAAAAGTTGGTTTATTTCGTCCTTATTTAACTACCGGTGGTGATGCCGATATCTGTTGGCGTATTCAACAACAAACCGACTGGCAATTAACCTACGCACCAGAGGCAATTATTTACCATCGTCATCGTTCTACCTTACAAGACTTAAGAAGTCAATTAAAACGTTACGGGCGCTCGAATCGCTATCTTCACGAATTGTATGGTGTCGAATTGATGCGACCTTTAACCAATCAAGAGTTATTTTTTACTCTCGGTCGTTGGTTATTAAAAGAGCTACCAAAAAATACTATCAAGTTACTGTTTGGTAAAGCAGATTTAGTAGATTTATTGGCTACTCCCCTCGATTTAATTGGGTTTCAGTCCCGCAGCCAAGGACAAGCCACGGCTAAACTACCCGAAAAAGCTAAAGAAATCGAATGGCTTTAATTCAGTTATCAGTTATCAGATATGAGTTTTCAGTGATCAGTTACCGGTTATCAGATGTAAGTTTTCAGTTCACTGATTACTGATTACTGATTACTGTTTACTGATTAAGGTTTCCTCTATGGTTTCTCCCTGAGTGAAACATCCTGGAAGATCCTTAATTTCTGATACATATCCCCCGTCATCATCAGGATAAATTGTTATTGGATATTTTAACCCCAAATAAAACTCTAATGATTCTGGCTTAGTTTTATTTCTTGTCTTCATATTTTTTACCTCTTTAAAGTTAACAAATAGGATCAATATATTTTGAGTAAATACCCAGAAAACATCAAGAAGGGAATCAGCTTTAAACCTTTTCGGTCAACTATCCATTCCCCTATTCTGGCGCTCCAGGCTTCAAAGTGGGGGACAAAATAGGGTAAGGTAAAAAAGCTGTGCCGATAACCGAGACTATGACCGTTGAATGGCAATCCGTCAAAACCTACGAGGATATTCTTTACCATAAATGGGGGGGAATCGCCAAAATTACCATCAATCGCCCCCATAAGCGTAATGCCTTCCGTCCGAAGACAGTTTTTGAGCTTTACGACGCTTTCTGTGATGCTCGCGAGGATGCGCGCATTGGGGTGGTACTGCTCACGGGTGCAGGTCCCCACAGCGACGGCAAATATGCTTTTTGTTCCGGCGGCGATCAGACGGTGCGCGGTCAGGCGGGTTATATTGGCGATGATGGCGTACCCCGGCTCAATGTGCTGGATTTACAGAAATTAATTCGCTCCATCCCCAAGGTAGTTATCGCGCTGGTGGCAGGTTATGCGGTCGGGGGCGGTCATGTTTTGCACTTGGTTTGTGATTTAACCTTAGCGGCGGATAACGCCATTTTCGGCCAGACCGGTCCAAAAGTGGGCAGTTTTGACGGCGGTTTTGGCTCTAGTTATCTGGCCCGGGTGGTCGGTCAGAAAAAGGCTCGCGAGATTTGGTTTCTCTGTCGGCAGTATAACGCCCAACAAGCTTTAGAAATGGGTTTGGTTAACCATGTCGTCCCGGTGGAGGAATTAGAGCAGGAAGGGATTAAATGGTCCTTAGAAATTCTCGAAAAAAGTCCCTTGGCGATTCGCTGCCTAAAATCGGCTTTTAATGCTGATTGTGATGGTCAAGCGGGTTTACAGGAGTTAGCGGGCAATGCCACTTTACTCTACTATATGACCGCCGAAGGAGCCGAAGGTAAACAGGCTTTCCTCGAAAAACGTCCCCCCGATTTTAGTCAATATCCTTGGCTACCCTAATCAGTTATCGGTGAACAGTAATCAGTGAAAGGAAAGCAGAAAACTGCCATATATAGCGTTTCCTAAGCTAGTGAGGTACACCTATTTTTCTTCCCTTTTGCCTTCTGCCTCTTGCCTTTTGCCTAAAACCCATAACTTTTGTACCTCAGCAGACTGAAAAACGCTATAATACTGCTCACTTAATACTCCCTACTCCTACTGATCACCGATCACTGATCAGCTATGCTAGTTTAGAGAGAGTAGTTAGGTTCGGTAGCAGCATTGGTTTCAAACAGAAGCGGTTTTTCCCTGATGGCCTTGACTGGGTTGTGTCCGATCTCCTTCTCGAAATGGCTGTGATATTGGGAGACAATCCATGACGATTTACGTTGGTAATCTGGTTTATGACGTCACGACAGATGACTTGAAAGAGGTATTCGCTGAATACGGCACAGTTAGTCGCGTTTACTTGCCCGTAGATCGGGAAACGGGTAAAATGCGCGGTTTTGGTTTTGTGGAAATGTCCTCCGATGAGGAAGAAGCAAAAGCGATCGAAACTCTTGACGGGGCCGAATGGATGGGACGACAGATGAAAGTCAACAAAGCTCGTCCCAAAGAAGATAATTTTGGCGGTGGTGGCCGCGGTGAGCGCAAAAATTTCGGTCGCCGCGAACGTTAAAGAGATTCTTGGAAAATTCCAGAAGCGGTTATTTCTGATAACCGCTTTCTTCTGGACTTAAACCGCCGTTTTCCGTGACTCAAGGATGGGGTGGATAATTGTCCAGGCCAGGACGATAATTAAAGCCAAGATACCAAAACGAGCCATAGAACTGACTAACTGGTGCAAGGGGAACAAACGGCCTAAAAAGAAGGATAATGTCACCATAATCGTCGCCCACACCGTTGCTCCACCGAGATTACAGAGGAAAAAGCGACCGTAGGGCATTCGGGCAATTCCCGCCATGGGACCTGCAAAGATTCTTAACAGGGCGACGAAGCGACCGAAAAAGACCGCCCGGGGTGCATTTTTACTAAATTGTTCCTTGGCTAATTCTAGTTTTTGAGGTGGAATCCGAAAGAATTTGCCAACTTTTAACAAAAACGGCCAACCCCCGGCGCGACCGAGCCAATAGCCAAAATTATCGCCTAAAACTGCTCCTGTAATTGCGCTGACTAAAACTAACCAATAGTTCAAATCACCGCTACCGGCAAGGAAGCCGCCCACAATGGTGATGGTTTCCCCGGGGATGGGAATCCCGGTATTTTCGAGGGTGATGCCGATAAATACTGCCCAGTATCCGTATTGGTGGGCGATTTCTTCAATATTTTCTAGGGATAATAGCTCTAGGGACATGGAGCGTTTTCTTAACAAAGGTTTACGAATATTCTAAGATATTTTTACAGTATTTAACCGTGGCTGAACATGACTTTTCCCAGTATTGATTTATTAGCAATTCGTCAGGGTGAGATAAAAGATTTAGCGGGCATGAATTTGGCAGGGGCTGATTTAGCGGGTGCCGACCTAGCCGGGGCGAATTTACGCGCAAATTTGCGCGGTGCTGACCTAACTGGGGCAAATTTAAGGGGAGCAGATTTTCGTAATGCCGATTTACGCGGGGCAATTCTCCTCGATGCGATCGTGACTGGGGCAAGTTTGGCCGGCGCTTTTTTAGCTGGGGCGGTTTTTAATCATCTAGATTTGTCCGGGGCGGATTTTCGCGGTGTCGATGGCCGGGGAGTGAGTTTTGTCGGGGCGATTTTAACCCAAGCGGATTTTACTAGCGCTAATCTGTCCGGGGCAGATCTATCGGCCACCGATTTAGAGGAAGCAATTTTTTTCGGGGCGATTTTACGCGGAACAAATTTTACTGATGCCAATCTTCTTTGTGCTAGTTTAGCCTCGGCAGTAACCACGGGGGCAATTTTCGATCGAGCTTGTTTAGAAGGGACGGGATTAACCTAAATGGCTGATAAGACCTCTTGTAAAAATCAAAAATTGTTGTTAGGGTTGGGAGTCAGTAGCCAGTAGTCAGGAGTCAGGAGAATTAAGAATGAACAATAATCAGTTAAATGGTCTATTTATAGACTTTATGCCATTTAATCCTTATTTCTGCCGTTTTTGAACTCTGAAAAATTAATGATGCAAGAGGTTTATAAAAGAAGATGAGTTTCTAATTAGTTGCTGTCACCTGATCTAGGTTGAAAAATCTGACCCATTCCCCTGTTTATCTACCTCCATGGCTCCAGCTATCCTGAACCATTTAACACTTTTTCGTCCCTGGCTCTTCTTCTTGGCCAAATTGATCAAGTTTTTGCCATTCTCGACCGGAAAATTTAATTTAATTGTCCGGGTAATCAGTCCAGTTATTGAAGAATTTTTACTAACCAATTAAGCAATCAACCTAGTTCCTTAAGGGAACCTAGGGAAAAGATTATCCTCAAAAATGATAGGATTGATTGATACCTAGCTGCCGTTAATCGCCATCGATGAGACCTTTACGCCAACTTTACCGCTATTTAAGTTTATTTTGCCTCTGTCTTCTTCTGACCGTGGGCTGTCAGTCCACTAATTCCAATTTACCACAACGAGATAGCGATCGCCTGATGATCGGGACAACCCTAAAACCACGCTCGATCGATCCTGCCGATAGTTATGAGTTAGCGGGACTTTTTATTATTTATAATCTCGGTGAAACTCTCTACACCTACGCGGAAGGAACCACTAATTTAAAGCCTCTCCTGGCCACGGAATTACCGCAAATTAGCCCCGATGGTTTGACCTATACTATCCCAGTACGTCGAGGAGTTATTTTTCATGATGGCACGGTTTTTAACGCAGAGGCGATGAAGTTTTCCCTAGAAAGATTTATCAAAAATGGTGGCGAACCTTCCTTTCTTCTCCGGGATACAATTGATAAAATCACCGCCAGCAAAGAAGACGAAATTACTATTAAACTAACCAGACCTTTTGCCGCCTTTCCCGCTCTTTTAGCTTACCCCGGAGCCTGTGCAGTTTCACCCAAATTTTATCAAATTGGCGAGGGTAAATTTAAACCTGAAGAATTTATCGGCACGGGACATTATCGATTAAAAGCAGTTACCAGCGATTCTTTTAGTTTAGAAGCCTTCGATCGCTATTGGGGAGAACCGGCCAAAAATAAGGGAGTTAATGTTCAAATTTATCTCTCGAATCCTGCCAATTTATTCAACGGTTTTCAGACGGGTGCGGTGGATATTGCCTATCAATCTTTACTCCCTCCTCAAGTGAGAAAATTACGCACAGAAGCGGCGCAGGAAAAATGGCAAGCCATCGAATCTTCTGGGGCAGCAATTAACTTTATGAGCCTCAATCTCAAAAGTGAACCCACCAATAATATTTTAGTGCGACAAGCCATTGCTTCTCTAGTCGATCGAGATTTACTTAATGAGCGCATTTTACAAGGTCAAGGCATCCCTCTTTTTAGTCTCATTCCTACTACTTTTTCCGAGTCACAACCGGTGTTTAAAGAGCGCTATGGCAACCATAATATAGAGCAAGCTAAACAATTACTAAAAGCTGCTGGTTATAGTCAAGAAAAACCCGCAATTGTAGAAGTTTGGCACTCCTCGGGATCGATCACTTCCAGCAGCGTGGCGGCAGTGATGAAAGCTCTAGCAAAACGGGATTTAGATAATAGGATTCAATTTGAACCCAATAGTATCCTAGGAGCGGCCTTTTTCCGTAATATTAGCCAGGGACTTTATACCACTGCCCTATCTAATTGGTATCCCGATTTTTTGGATGCAGATAACTATATTTATCCCTTTTTAGATTGTGCTAAAGGTTCCCCAGAAACTGGCTGCGAAGAAGGAGGATCGCAAAGCCAAGGCTCATTTTTTTATAGTCAAGAAATGAATCAATTAATCGCACAATCCCG
>NZ_JASJFE010000728.1:0-3125 GCF_030067735.1 Microcystis sp. M53598_WE2
ACTCTAGCTATAGCAGATAAAAATTGAGCCTCTTTCCAAGGAGTGGGGAGATGGTCAATAATTGGGATCAAAGCACTGATAAACAAACTCACCATTCAAGCGCACATTTAGGAGAACTTCCATGCCTTTAACACTCGCAGTCTACGGAAAAGGTGGCATCGGTAAATCGACAACAAGCTGTAATATTTCGGCCGCTTTAGCCAAAAGAGGCAAAAAAGTCCTACAAATAGGCTGTGACCCCAAGCATGATAGCACCTTCACCCTGACAGGCTTTCTGATTCCCACAATCATCGATACCCTGCAAGAAAAAGATTTTCACTACGAAGACATCTGGCCCGAAGACGTTATCTATGACGGTTACGGTGGTGTCAAATGCGTGGAAGCGGGTGGTCCTCCGGCCGGTGCCGGTTGTGGCGGTTACGTCGTCGGGGAAACGGTGAAATTATTAAAAGAATTGAACGCTTTTGATGAATTTGACGTGATTTTGTTCGATGTTTTGGGGGATGTGGTTTGTGGAGGATTTGCCGCACCCTTAAATTACGCCGATTACTGCATAATTGTCACAGATAACGGCTTTGATGCTCTTTTTGCCGCCAATCGCATCGCTGCTTCCGTCCGCGAAAAAGCGCGCACTCATCCCCTGCGACTAGCCGGATTAATTGGTAATCGCACCTCAAAACGCGATTTAATTAATAAATATGTAGATCATGTTCCCATGCCAGTGTTAGAAGTTTTACCCTTAATTGAAGATATTCGCGTCTCCAGAGTTAAAGGTCAAACTCTCTTTGAAATGGCCGACAAGGATCCGATGTTAAGTTATGTTTGTGACTATTATCTCAACATTGCCGATCAGATTTTAGCCAAACCAGAAGGAGTTATTCCCAAAGAATCTGCCGACCGGGAATTATTCACTTTATTATCGGATTTCTATCTTAATGCCGATAAACCCAAAGTTAACGCCGAGGAAGAATTAGACCTGATGATGGTTTAGATTATTTTGTCGGGTGGGTTAGGGACAGCGTAACCCACCAATAACCACCAATAATCACCAATAAACTCTTTTTATGGGTGGGTTACGGCGAAGAATTAACTTATTAGTTAATAGCCTAACTTATCGTCACCTAACCCACCCTACCCACGGGCCCACCACCCAACTCGATGCAGCTTTAGAACTTAAGTTATCAGTATGTATGTATTTCTTTTGTCAGCTTAATTCCGATGGGGACAAACTGGTAGAAGTCTGAGGATTGAATTTTGATCCGTCGGAAGAAGAAACTAGAAACTTTTAATCCATCAGAAGATAGTGAACTACAAAAGATTAGAGAACAGATAAAACGAGAAAACCAAAATAAACCAAGTTAAAGGAGAACCAAACAACATGACCGCCACCCAAGAACCGAGCGCTTTACAATTTGATTGTGAAACTGGCAACTATCACACCTTTTGTCCGATTAGCTGTGTTGCTTGGTTATACCAAAAAATCGAAGATAGTTTCTTCCTTGTTATCGGCACAAAAACCTGTGGTTACTTCCTGCAAAATGCTATGGGGGTGATGATTTTCGCCGAACCGCGTTATGCTATGGCTGAATTAGAAGAAGGGGATATTTCCGCTCAACTAAAAGACTACGAAGAACTAAAACGCCTCTGCTTACAAATTAAACGAGATAGAAACCCTAGCGTTATCGTTTTTATTGGTACTTGTACCACCGAAATCATCAAAATGGACTTAGAAGGATTAGCACCGAAACTAGAGTCAGAAATCGGTATTCCTATCGTGACAGCGCGCGCTAATGGTTTAGATTATGCCTTTACTCAAGGGGAAGATACCGTCCTCGCTTCTATGGTGCATAAATGTCCAGAAAAAGTTAAGCACGAAGAGGAAAAAGAAGAACGAAATGCCATCCAGAAACTCTTAACTTTTGGACGTAAAAAAGAAGAAATTAAACAGGAAGAATCGGAATATAAAGACCATCCTCCTTTAGTTTTATTTGGTTCTGTTCCCGACCCGATTGTGACTAATTTAACCCTAGAATTGAAAAAACAAGGAGTTAAAATAGATGGTTGGTTGCCGGCCAAACGCTTTACCGAATTACCGGTAATTGAAGAAGGTTATTATGTGGCTGGTGTCAATCCTTTTCTATCACGAACTGCCACCACTTTAATGCGTCGTCGTAAGTGTAAATTAATTGGCGCACCCTTTCCCATCGGTCCAGATGGAACCCGCGCTTGGATAGAAAAAATCTGTTCGGTTTTGGGAGTACAACCGCAGGGATTAGAAGAAAGAGAGGCAAAAATTTGGGAAAGTTTAGAGGATTATCTGCAACTTGTGCGCGGTAAATCGGTCTTCTTTATGGGGGATAATTTACTAGAAATTTCTCTGGCACGTTTCCTAATTCGTTGCGGGATGACTTGTGATGAAATCGGTATTCCTTACATGGATAAACGCTACCAAGCGGCCGAATTAGCATTACTAGAAAAAACCTGTAATGATATGGGTGTTCCCATCCCGAAAATTATCGAAAAACCTGATAACTACAATCAGATTCAGCGCATTTACGAGTTAAAACCTGATTTAGTGATTACAGGAATGGCCCATGCAAATCCCTTAGAAGCGCGGGGAATTAACACTAAATGGTCGGTAGAATTTACTTTTGCTCAAATTCATGGTTTTACCAATGCGCGAGATATTTTAGAATTAGCTACTCGTCCCCTGCGTCGCAACAATAACCTCAAGGAATTGGGTTGGGATAAGTTAGTTAAAGAGTCAGCAAAAGTGTAAATTTGTTGTCAAAAGTGTACAATTCTTAGGTAAGGGAAATCAATTCCTTACCTTTTTTCCTGTGATTGTTTGCCGATTCTGAGGATAATTCTTGTTCAAATGCTCAACAAGTGCATAAAATAAAAGTATCGTCTCCTTTATTCCTTAGAGACTGTTAGGGTTAATATGCAATGCTCATCGGATTTAGTGTCGGCAATTATCGCTCTTTTAAAGATGTAGTCACTCTCAGCATGGTAGCTGCGGAGGATGCCTACGGTAATGATGAGCTTGATAAAAATAATGTTTTTAAGGTTAATCAACAAATTAGTTTACTGAAAAGTGCCGCTATTTATGGAGCAAATGCCAG
>NZ_JASJFE010000720.1:0-4701 GCF_030067735.1 Microcystis sp. M53598_WE2
ACGGGCGAGGTTTTTTCCTGCATCCAAGTCAGGAAGGAGCCGAAGATGCGGCTAGAGGTTCCCCCATCGGAATCGGCGGAGCCCGCGCCACCGGCAAAAGCTTTATCTAATTCATCGATGAACAGAATGGCAGGAGAGATGGATTCGGCAGTTTTTAGGGCATTACGCAGGTTAGCCTCAGACCGTCCCACCATGGAACCATCGTAAACCCGTCCCATATCTAAGCGCAGGAGCGGTAAACTCCAGAGGCGCGAGGTGGTTTTAGCGATTAAGGACTTACCACAGCCTGGTACTCCTAAAATTAGCATCCCTTTCGGTTGGGGGAGTCCGTAACCTCTGGCTCTTTCTGTAAAGGCGTTCGATCGCTGTTTTAACCATTTTTTTAATTCTTCCAGACCACCGACGGCGTTGATGGTCTCGTCTTCTTCAACGTATTCTAAAATTCCGTTGCGGCGAATCAGTTGTTTTTTCTCGGAAAGGACGATTTCTACCTCGTCTTCCGTCAATTTGTTCGCTTTTACATGGGCTTTGCGGTAAACTTTTTCGGCTTCATCTTTGGTTAAGCCTAAGGCCGCTTTCAGGAGTTTTTCCCGGACCTCTGTGGTGGTACGACGATTTTGATTTTTGCCTAGGTGTTGTGAGAGAACTGTATCTAACTCTCCCATGTCCGGCAGGGGAAAATCTAGAACTACTACGTCTTTCTCTAGTTCTATGGGGACTTCTTGCAGGGGAGACATTAAAATAATGATTTTTTCGGTTCCTTTAAAGCTTGCGATCGCATCTCTCAACCAGCGAGTGACCGGAGCGGAAGTGATGAACGGATGCAGGTCTTTGAAGATGTAGATGCCCGCTTCCCGTTGACGCACTACCCATTCGATCGCCGCTTCTGGCGACACGGTATTATGTTGACTGGTTTGGCGCGGTTGACCTAGTTCGATCATGCCGTGGGTGACAGTCCAGACAAACACCCGTCGATGTTGTGTATTTAGTTGGGCTATTTTGCTGATGGCTTCTTCCGCCCTTTCCTCCTCGGAGGTGACGAGGTAAATCAGGGGATACTGAGCCTTGACGAGAATTTCTAGCTCTTCTTTCATAACATCGACCCTATTTGTGGTAACGGTTTTGACCTTGGGCGGCTACCGAGAGTTTAGCAGGGAACTAAGGCTGCTTCTCCCTCTGCGGTTCCTTGAGCACCAACGGGTTCGGGAACTTCGAGCGGGAACTCGTCGCCCACTATTCCGGGCTGGCGTTTGATCGACCTTAGCCGATCTTCTTTCATCACTAAGGCGGCATCACACTCGGGACAGACATGAACCTGATAGGTTTTGCCATAGGCGGCGGCTTCGATTTCTTCTACCTTTTCGGGGTATTTTAGGTAGAAAGCGATCGCTTTTTCCACCAGCCCTGACATCGATTCTTCATCGATTGCGGCTCTTATTTTTAGTTGACGATGGACTCCAGGGGGAAGGTACAGTGTGACTTTTTGCTTGTCTTGCATATCACTAAATTGGTTTACCCGGGTATGTGTCCTTACTATAACCACTGTCTTTCCCTCCTGTCAAGATGGTAAGCTGTCATAACAGCATAATTGTAACATTTCTTTACAATTGTTGGAGAAGTGGGGAAGTGGGGTGTAGGGTGTGGGGTGTGGGGTGTGGGGTGTAGGGTGTGGGGAAGTGGGGAAGTGGGATGAGGAAGTGGGGAGGTGGGGAAGTGGGGAAGTGGGATGAGGAAGTGGGGAGGTGGGGAAGTGGGGAAATTGAACTAAAACCCCAAAACCCCAAAACCCCAACCCCCAACACCTAAAACCTGTCTCCTGTCTCCTGAATACTGAATACTGACTCCTGAATTGAGCAAACCCTAATTACTATTGATGCGACTTAAAAAGGCTTGTAAGCGCTCGCTGTGGGGATTATTAAAGAAGGTGTCGGGATCACCTGCTTCTTCGATGACACCTTGATTAAAGAACAAAACCTTGTTAGAGACCTCCTTAGCGAACTGCATTTCGTGGGTGACGACTACCATAGTCATCCCCTCATCGGCCAATTGACGCATAACGTTTAACACTTCCCCGACTAATTCCGGATCCAGGGCCGAAGTGGGTTCATCAAATAAAATCACCTCTGGTTTCATGCAGAGACTGCGAGCGATCGCCACCCGTTGTTTTTGTCCTCCCGATAATTGGTCGGGATAAACATCGGCTTTTGGGGCCAATCCCACCTTTTCCAGATAATGAATTGCGGTCTCTTTAGCCTCATTTTCCGAGTGGTGTAACACCTGCTTGGGGGCTAACACCAAGTTTTGTAAAACGGTGAGATGGGGAAAAAGATTAAAGTGTTGAAACACCATACTTACCCGGCTGCGTAAGTTGCGGAGGACTGATTGATTTAACTTCGGGGAAGAGATGTCAATCCCCATCACCTCCAAGCGGCCACCGTTAATTGTTTCCAAACGATTGAGACAGCGTAAAAAGGTACTTTTGCCGCAGCCAGAGGGACCGATTACCGATACCACATCCCCTTGATAAAGAGTGCCTGTAACTCCTTTGAGTACCTCTAAAGAGCCGTAACTTTTGCGTAAACCTTCACTGACAATCACAGGGGTAGTAGTGGTCATGATATCCTCTCGTAAAAAATTTTACATTCTGTCTGTACAAAGGTATCGAGATTAGTTTCTGCCAGATTGTATCCTTGACGACATTTTATCAAGAGGAATAATCATAATACTCAAATAGTCTCTCTACATCTGTCTTGGGTGGGAAGTAGGACGAAATTAATAACTTAGTTGAGCGAAAAAATCAAGGAGAAACAATTAAAAAATGATTAAATTTTGGCGAGGGCGGGCGGTACAGAGAGTTATCTTTGCCTTGTTAGGATTAGTCTTGGCGCTCGGATTAACTGTTATTCCGGCTTTTTCTCAGACCCCTCCTAATCCTTTTCGAGTCGCCACAGAAGCAACTTTTCCGCCCTTTGAATTTCAACAAGGGGGACAATTAACTGGGTTTGATATCGATTTAATGCGGGCGATTGGCAAGGAAGCCGATCTCAACATTGACTTTAGAAATTTACCCTTTGATGGCATTATTCCGGCTCTACAAGCGAGAACAGTGGAAGCCGCTATTAGTGGCATGACTATCACCGCCGAACGCGCCCAAGCGATTTCTTTTTCTCGACCTTATTTTAGGGCTGGTTTAGCGATCGCTGTTCGGGAAGATAATAAGACAATTAAAAATTTTGAAGACTTAAAAGGCAAAAGAATTGCCGTCCAAATTGGCACAACGGGAGCCTTAGAAGCGACAAAAATACCGGGGGCAACAGTTAGTCAATTTGACTCGGCGGCTTTAGCTTTGCAGGAATTAATTAATGGTCGAGTTGAGGCGGTAGTTAACGATAAACCCGTGACTTTGTATGCAATTAAACAAGCGGGTTTACGGGGAGTAAAAGTAGTCGGAGAATTATTAACGGAGGAATTCTACGGGATTGCTTTACCCAAAAATTCCCCCTATCTCCAGTTAATTAATGATGCTCTCGGTCGAGTCATAGAAAGTGGTCGGTACGATGCTATTTTTCGGCAATGGTTTGGAGAAAAACCGCCAGAATTACCCTTAGTTGCCCCAGCTTTAAATAATTTACAGGAATCAAGTTTTAACTGGGGAGAATTATTCTATAACCTGATTGTGAAAGGGGTTCCCTGGACAATTCTGTTAACAGTTCTGTCTTTTCTGTTCGGGTTAATCGGCGGAACTTTAGTGGCCATTGCCCTGATTTCTCCCTACAAATGGTTAAAAATAATTTGCCGCATCTATGTGGATTTCTTTCGGGGAACACCGATGCTGGTGCAATTATTCTTGATCTATTTTGGTTTGCCAGGGTTGTTCCGAGAAATTGGCTTAAATATCGACTTAGATCGTTTACCGGCGGCCCTATTTGCCCTAAGTTTAAATGTGGCGGCCTATTTAGCTGAAATTATGCGCGGCGGTATTCAATCGATCGATAATGGTCAATGGGAAGCTTGTTCTAGTCTAGGAATGTCCCCAGTGCAAACCATGCACGAGGTGATTTTTCCCCAAGCTTTTCGCCGGATGTTGCCACCCTTGGGGAATGAATTTATCACCCTAATTAAAGATACCAGTTTAGCGGCAGTAATCGGTTTTGAAGAGTTATTCCGGCAAGGTCAATTAATGGTAGCCACTACCTATAAAGCTTTCGAGATTTATATCGCTGTTGCTGTAGTTTATTTGGTTTTAACTACCCTTTCCTCTGTGGTATTTAAGCGCTTAGAGATTTATATGGATCCCCTACATAAATCTAAACAGGAACAGAAAGCTTAGGGGCAACAGATGGGAACTGATAAGTAATAGGGCAAAATTAACTTCTTGGTTAGGATAGGCAAGAGGCAAGAGGTAGTTAAATATGTGCATTTAATTGTGTCTAGCTACTTACTAAATCGGTTTTTAATGGTATGATTGACTCCCGATCGAACTTTAAAAACCCACTTGCCACTTGCCACTTCTCAATCCCCACTTTCCTATCCTCTTTATAAATCTGGTTATTAAAAACTGATTATTTAGGGTTTGCTGAATAAATCTAAAAACCTTGTTGGATAGGGTTTTTAGACTTGTTTTCCCTCAAAAAGTGCCGACCTTTGGAGTGATTGGGGGGAAAATTCAGGTACTTTTTCCCTGAAAATTAGGTAATTGAC
>NZ_JASJFE010000111.1:0-2838 GCF_030067735.1 Microcystis sp. M53598_WE2
GCAGGAAGCATTAAAGTTAGTCCTCCGTCAACTTCAGCGACGTTTCGGTGAAATACCGCAAACTCTAGAAGAAACCATCCGTAACCTTCCTGTGGAGCGGTTAGAAGACTTAGGACTCGCTTTATTAGACTTTGACACTTTGACGGATTTAGATAACTGGTTGCATCCGTGAACAATAGCGATCATCTCATTCATCCTTGATTATTCTATAGTTAAGGGGTCTACATCGATCGCCATACTTACCTTGGGTAAAACTAAGCTTTTCAAAGGACGCAAAAGACCACCGATATCAGCCTTTTCTCCCGATAATTTTAACAGAATTTGCCAGCGATAACGGTTAGCCACGCGCATAATTGTTGCGGGTGCAGGTCCCAAAATATCCCAATCGGAACCGAAATTATTAACACATTCCTCCGCAACATTTTCGGCACTTTTCTGAACTGCTTCTCCATCTAAACCACTAAAGCGAATTAAGACTAAACTGCCGTAGGGAGGATAATTTAAACCCTCTCTCTGCATTAATTCCGTCTCGACAAAACCCTCATAATCGTGGGTTTGCACTGCTCTAATCACGGGATGTTCGGGGGTATAGGTTTGGATAATTACCTTTCCTTCTCTTTCTCCCCTTCCTGCTCTCCCTGCTACTTGAGTTAGGGTTTGAAAAGCGCGTTCGGAGGCGCGATAATCGGAGTGATAAAGTAAACCATCGGCAGCCATAATTCCCACTAGGGTAACTCGATCGATATCTAATCCTTTGGTGAGCATTTGGGTTCCGACTAAGACATCGAATTCACCATCAGTAAATAGTTTTAATAGTTCCCGGGGAGCATTTTTGTTGCGGGTGGTATCACTATCAAAACGCAAGCAGCGCAAATCAGGAAATTCTTTGGTTAATTCTTGGGTGACGCGCTGAGTGCCAGTACCGAAAAATTTTAGATAGGGAGAACCACATTCAGGACATTGTTTCGGATGGATGCGACCATAGTTGCAGTAGTGACAGCGTAGTAATTCTTGCGCTCCCGGTTCGGTGTGGTGGTAGGAGAGAGAGACATCACAGTGGGGACACTCCAGCACATAACCGCAACTTCGGCAAGATACAAAGGTACTATGTCCGCGGCGACTGACGAATAAAATTGCCTGTTCTCCCTTGTCGCGCAGAGTGTCCAGAGATGAACGCAGGGATTGACTGAAAAGAGAACGATTGCCTCGTTGCAATTCCCGTCGCATATCGACGATTTCCACCTGCGGTAAGGGGCGATTTTGGATGCGATCGGGCAAAGATAGGTAAAGACTGGGATTAACTTGGGATTCTAGCCATGTTTCTAGGGATGGTGTGGCCGAGCCTAAAATTACGGGACAATGGTTTAATTGAGCGCGCCATTTAGCCACGGTACGCGCGTGATAGGTGGGGAGTAATTGGGTTTGTTTAAAGCTGCTATCGTGTTCTTCATCGAGGATAATCATGCCTAGATGGGGTAAAGGGGCAAAAATCGCCGATCGCGTCCCGATAATGACTTGCGGGGTTCCTGTCAACATCTGTCGCCAGGTATCGTATCTTTCTCCTTCCGAGAGGGCGCTATGATAAACATAGACTCGATCGCCAAAACGGGCCACAAAGCGATCGGTTAGTTGCGGTGTTAATCCAATTTCGGGGACTAAAACCAAGGCAGATTTACCCGCTGCTAAGACAGGTGCGATCGCCTGTAGATAGACTTCTGTTTTACCCGATCCCGTCACTCCGTGTAAGAGGACGCTTTCACCACCTTTCAGGGTTTGAATGGCTTCTAGTGCTTGTTTTTGACTAGAAGTGAGTGTTTTTGGTTGATCCCTGCTCATAATCGCCGAGGATAAGCGCAGAAATTCCCGGTCCTCAATCACCACATAACCCTTGTCAATTAGTGGTTTAAAATGTTTTGTCCCCGCGAGTTGTGCCAATTCTGGCAGCCACATTTCTCCTCCCTGATGACGGAGAATTTCGACAATTTTGCGCTGATTTTCGGTTAAATCAGCAGGAAAGTCGGTTATTAGCAGGGTAATGGCTTTTTTTAGCTTAATATTGGTACTTTTGGGCGCTTCTAGATAACTTTCTACCCAACCGCGCTTAACTAAGTCTCGAATACCGTAATTAGCATTTTTGACTTTTTCTTGCAGGTATTTCGCCGAATAATCGCCTTCTTTTTGATTTTTTAGCAGGGATAAAATCTGACGGGAGAGGGGAGTACAAAAAACTTCCCCACCGGGGGGAATCGCTTCTGGTTTTAATCTGATGCGACGTTGGGAACTTCGCAGTAAACCCTTAGGTAAAGCGACGCGAACAACGGTGATTAAGTCCGTCGCGTAGTATTGGGCGATTTTCGTCAATAACTGCCAATAATTATCGGGGAAAAAGCCCTTAGCAATCACATCTTCCACGGGACGAATTTGCTTTTCTTCTAGTCCTGCGGGCAAATTTTCGAGAAATCTAAGAGCAATTCCCCCTATTACCTGAGAACCGAAAGGAACGCTTAAAATATCGCCAATTTCTACCGTTAAATCCCGGGGGATACTATAGGTTAATATTTGCTGATCCTCTTGACTATCTCTAGGATAAGGGCGATCGACCAAAACCTCTAACCACGATTGTCCAGTTGTGGTTAATTGGTAAGGTGTGCGAGGTTCCGCTACAGTTAGAGTAGCACAGCGATCGAGCATAGTCAGTGGGGTGATGGGGTGATGGGGTGATGGGGTGAATAGGGTATTTAAATTATAGTTTAAAGCTTGAGGGGAATAAAACCAGTTAATTTTCTCTAAAAACAGTTTAAATATTGCTTTTTTGCCCACAAATTTTGATTTTTAGCC
>NZ_JASJFE010000123.1:0-2044 GCF_030067735.1 Microcystis sp. M53598_WE2
AAAAAGTACCTGAATTTTCCACCCGATCACTCCGGGATCTGGCACTTTTTGGTTTCCAAAAAGTCTAAAAGTCTTACCCAACAAGGTTTTTAGATTTATTCAGCCAGCCCTATTTACAGGCCATTACCGCGATCGTGTAGGCGTTATTATTCATGCCGTTAATATTAAAATTAATCTGATAGGGCTGTCTACCCGTGGGTGATTGGAAGGGTAAAGAATAGGTTTCGCCCCGTTTCATTTCGACATTTTTCTGGAAGGCGCTATTGACTGAATTATCGGGATATTTGAGATTGATCGTCACTCCGTATTTGCCATCGTTTTCGGGAACCATTACCCCTTTAAAAGAGGCGAATTTCACCCCGGAGGGAACGGCGAAATCGGTGTTAAAGTTATTCTTTCCTATGGCATCGATCTGTTTGCGGATATGGGTCTGATTAGTGGCTACTTCCTTGAGGTACTGACAGTTTTTCGGAAGTTCGGTAGCCTGATCTTTGGTACTGGCGACAACGGCCATCGAGGTCAGTCCGAGGATTAAACCAGCCCAGAGAAAGCTGAAAGTTTTTGTCAACATGATAGTTTTTCCCGTTAAGTTTTTCTAAAATTGGCTCTTCGGGGACGATTAAAGATAATTAAGCCTTAATTGTCCCGCCTTGACTTTTTCCGTGACCAAAGTTCTCACTAATTCTAATTTTTGGCGCCGGACTTGGTCATTATCGCTCGCAGTGGAGCGAGTTCTCCTGTTTCTTCTGGGGTTAATTTTTGTGCGTCAACCCGTGAGATGTTCAGAGAATTGCTCCTCGTTTTTACTCTCCGAACCAAGCACAAACCGCTCACATACCCAAGAAAGCTAGGATTCAATATTTACTACTAATATTTAACTTTGGCAGGCTCGGAGAAACTATCAAAATTCTGCAAATCTAACTTTTATTTTGTTAAAGAATTATCTCGCAAAGTTGCCGACGGACACTCACCGAACATTTTCTTATAATCTTTGGCAAATTGACCCATGTGCCAGAATCCCCACTGTAATGCGATCGCACTAACGGTAATTCCCCTACCCGCAGAGGCTTTTAGTTGTCGTCGTACCCCGTTAAGACGTTGAATTTTGAGATAAGTCGCAGGTCCCAGGCCAAAACATTCCTGAAAACCGTAACGGAGGGTACGTTCACTGATGTGAAGTTCTTGGCAAAGATCGAGGATCGAGAGGGGGCGATCGAGATTGTCCAGTAAGATCTCCTCTGCTCGCTTAATGTAGGGATGTCGTATTGAAGGGCGCAGCGGCGGATCGTTTTGATGGGAATCGAGTACATCTAGAACCAGAGAGATAAAATCCTCTCGGATCGGCGATTGCATAGCTGGCTGTAGAATTGTCTGGGGTTGTCTCCAGAAAAGCTCAAAAATATATCTTAAATGAGAGCGGAATCGTCTCAGGACAGTCGGCTCTGGTTGAATTGCCAGGGTTGAATCCGTAATTAAAGATGCTACCCCGAGCCGATCGGTTTGTTCGGCCTGGGAAAACAGAGAATCGTTATCGATAGTAACCAGAGCGAGGGGCAAGTTTCCCGATCGAAGCATATCGATTCCCCTGGAACTTTTCTGCAAGAGAGCGGAATTCGACGATAAAGAATACCCGTGCCACTTGAGGACTCGGGGTGTAGACAAGGGTATCCCGACGGTGATTGTCCCGGGAGGAGAATCCCCTTGAGAACGAATTCCTCGATTGTAAATCGGTCGGGCGAATTGTATGCCCCCGACTTGAGCTACGAACAGTTCCCCCTCGAAAGTTCCCGCCTCGATCGGTCGATGAACCATGTCCCAACGAAAAGCTCTCATCCGCGACCCTAGTTCATCGATATCGTGAAAAGGAATAGTCTCGATCAGGGGCTGTAAATTGATATCCATTTTGTCTGATTTAGGATAGCGGAATTATTAAAAATTATTAAGTATTATTAAGAGTTATTCTCTTGTCAATAGGCATTATACCTCACCAATCTTAATTGTAGAGTTTTTTAGCTTTTATGGGTTAATAACGTCAGACTCTGAC
>NZ_JASJFE010000101.1:0-4748 GCF_030067735.1 Microcystis sp. M53598_WE2
ATTAGGTAGTTGACCACCTCAAAACTGGTAAAACCCCACACCCCACACCCCACACCCCACACCCTGCCACCACCGAAAAGCTTTTTCAGCAAACCCTAAGTAGGGAGGCACAATTATTTGTAGGATGGGTTAGCGGTAGCGTAAACTATGCGGGTGTTGGGTTTCATGCTTCAACCCAACCTACGTTCTAAATCTTGCCAAATTTCCATAAAATTATCTTGAAAAACCGGTTTAATCTTGCCGTTGCCAATATTTATAGGCCGCGTAGGCTAAAGTAATCACTCCCGTCAGAATTGCCGACTCATCCACTAAAAATTCCGGATGGTGAAGGGGGGGATTGAGGAGGTGAGGAGAACCCACTCCCAGACGGAACATTGTCCCCGGGGCCTGTTGCAAATAAAGGGAAAAATCCTCGGCCCCCATGGAGGGTTCCGAGAGAATTAAAACCCGATCCTGTCCCCAAGCTTCTAAACCAGCTTCTTCGACTAAACGGGTTAAAAATTGGTCATTTTGCACCGATGGCACGCCCCGACGATATTTTACTTGACATTTTGCGTTATAGGTGCTACAGACATTCGTGACCAAACTCTCGATCCATTCCGGGAGATGGGCGTGGGTTTCTGGGTGCAGCGATCGCACGGTTCCCGCCATGCGTACCTGATCAGCGATGACGTTGGGGGCGCGACCACCGCTAATCTGCCCGATGGTGAGGACAATGGGACGCAAAGGGTTTTGAGTCCGACTAATTGCCTGTTGCAAAGTGGTGATTACTTGGGAGGCGATCCAGATAGCATCGATCGCCTCGTGGGGCCGGGCCCCGTGGCCGGATTCCCCTTGAATAAAAATCTCCAGATCGTCGGCAGCTGCAGTTAAGGCCCCGTAACGAACTCCGATCGATCGGGCCGGAATCGAGGGGAAAACGTGCAGCCCCAAAACGGCGCTGACATCCCGCATCACCCCCTCCCGGATCATCCAATTAGCCCCCTGGGCGATTTCCTCTGCTGGTTGAAAGAGAAAGCGTATTTTTCCCCCCAAAGGTTCCGAGAGACGGGAAAGCACCATCGCCACCCCTAAACCGACGGTAGCATGAACATCGTGACCGCAGGCGTGCATAATCCCGGGTTTGCGGGAAGCAAAGTCTAAATCGGTTCTTTCTTGGATCGGTAGGGCATCCATATCGGCGCGGATAGCTAAAATCCTTCGATCACTGCCTTTTCCCGCCAATTCTCCCTTAACTCCCGTTTTTCCCACCGCTTCCTGCACCGATAGACCACAGGAAGACAAAACCCCGGCAATATAGGCGGCCGTTTGATATTCTTGCCCACTTAACTCTGGATTCGCGTGAATGTGGCGGCGAATCTCCACTAATCGGGGTGCGAGACTCTCGGCTATGTTTTTAATCTCGGAGAGCATGAAACCAGTTTTACAGTATCTTTAGAGTTAATCATAGAGCATTTTTTACCTGAAAATTCGACTTGGCTGATTTTAAGTCTGCATTGTCTTCTCGGCATTCTTTCAACCCTGGACTAAGCTAATTTGTCAATAGGATGCAGGAGTTACTATTCATCTCTTGATTCGGTAACGCCTCTTGAGAGAATATTCCAGCTATGATAGGAAACATTGTCTAGTTAGGAAAAAACATGGTTCAGTCTTCCGAAAAAATTGAGGTTAAGTACGGGGAAAGAGAAATTGCCGAAGGAACATTAATTACTTTCCCCAATCCACGCCCTGGCAGAAATTACGATATTCAGATCACTCTGCCGGAATATACCTGTAAGTGTCCCTTTTCCGGTTATCCCGATTTTGCCACTATTTATCTTAGCTACGTTCCCGATCAAAAGGTGATGGAATTAAAGGCGATTAAACTTTATATTAATAGTTATCGCGATCGTTATATTTCCCACGAAGAAGCAATTAACCAAATTTTAGATGATTTGGTGGCCGCTTGCGAACCCTTGCAGATGAAAGTTAAGGGGGATTTTCATCCCAGAGGTAACGTCCATACCGTGGTGGAGGTGATGTATAAAAAAGAATAGCATAATTGTCTAGTTTGGGGATGGGGTTGCCTCCATCCCTTGCTGTTCTAGTTTTTGTTGTTCAAGTTTTTTGCTGTTCGAAGGTCTGTAGCCAGTCAACAGGAGAAGATGCTCAAGCAGGTTATATCGCTATCTTGTCCTTTGTCTGATAGGTTTTATACTAAATCCGTTGAGTATAGGCTTACATATCAGGACAGGCACTCATGCAAGAGGCAAGAGGCAAAAGGGAGAATAAATAATCAGTTTTTAATAACCTGGTTTAGTATTACTCATCGAATCTATCCTCTCCTTTCTGTTGTTCGTGTCTCTATGGTTGATCCTTAACCCTTGGCACAACCCGAAAGAATTGTAAAAGTTAGGGTCATTAAAAAAAGCTGGGATTATCATTAAAGTAGTCCGAATCGTGATCCTGATTTTATGTCCCAGAAAAATGAAATTCTTCCGCTGCTGTTGACGGTTTGGGTGACATCGGCACTTTTAGGAGGAATTGCTTGGTGGTTGCTCAACAAAACCTTTCCCAATCTCAATGATCGATCTAATTCTTCTTCCTCCTCGAATAATCAAATTTCTGAAACTTTAGGTGCAGTTAAAAATGTCCCAGAAGGATTATTTAACTACGGGGGAAGTACCACTTGGGCCCCGATTCGCAAGGAAGTGGACTTTATTATCCAGCAAGTCTGGCCGAAATTTCGCCTTGTCTATACCGATCCCACTACGGGAACCCCCGGCACCGGCAGCGGTATTCGGATGTTAATCGAGAATCAATTGGCTTTTTCCCAAGCATCTCGATCGCTCAAAGATGAGGAAATACAACGCGCTCAACAACGGGGATTGACCTTAAAAGAGGTTCCCGTGGCTATCGATGGAATTGCGATCGCAGTTCATCCCGATTTACCAGTTTCCGGTCTAACAATTACCCAGTTAAAAGATATTTATACAGGAAAAATTAGCAATTGGCGGCAAGTGGGCGGGCCTAATTTAGCCATTATTCCCTATTCCCGACGCAAGGAAGATGGGGGAACCGTGGAATTTTTTATCGATCAGGTTTTAGAAAAAGCCGATTTTGGGAGTAATATTCAGTACATTTACAGTACAACTTCCGCTCTCAGAAAAGTTTCCCAAAATCCGGGAGGAATTTACTATGCTTCTGCACCGGAAGTAGTTCCCCAGTGTGGAATTAAAACTTTACCCCTTGGTAAAAGCGAAAATAAGTTAGTTGCCCCCTATCAAGAACCTTCGATCCCGTCTTCCCAATGTCCCCAGAAGCGTAATCAACTGAATGAATTAGCTTTTCAGCAAGCCATCCGCGCCCAATACCTGCGCCATAATTGCGTCAGATACTTTGCTTTGATCTAAAATTGAGTCAGCAATATCTAATTTGGAGTCTCAGGCAATGGAACCAATTTCTCTAATTCTCGCTGCGTTGGCTGCTGGTGCGGTTGCTGCTGCTAAGGATACGGCAGGAACAGCCGTTAAGGATGCTTATGAGGGTTTAAAAGCGTTGATTAAGAAGAAATTTGCAGAAAAAGGGAAAACAGATGATAGTGATATCGTCGATAAACATGAGAAAAAACCAGATTCAGAGGGGGTAAAAACACTGCTCAAAGAAGAGTTACTTGAAGCAAAAATTGATAGAGATGCAGAGGTTATTAAGACAGCAGAAGAATTACTTAAGCA
The DNA here is from genome assembly GCF_030067735.1 of Microcystis sp. M53598_WE2. Taxonomy (NCBI): domain Bacteria; kingdom Bacillati; phylum Cyanobacteriota; class Cyanophyceae; order Chroococcales; family Microcystaceae; genus Microcystis; species Microcystis sp. M53598_WE2. Next base: position 3,714 of record NZ_JASJFE010000101.1, read on the forward strand.
ATTAAAACCTGAAGAATTTGCCGCAGGTAAGTATAATATTAATGTTGGTGGTGATATTAAAGGAATGGTGGTAGATGGTACTTTTAAGGGAATTGCAGGAGATATTAGTGGTGCAACTGTTAGTCAGAACATTAATTAGTTGAGGATTATTTAGGAGGGAAATTTATGTCAATTACTGTTGAGGTAGAACTTAAAGATTTTCTAATTCAAATCAATCAAAAGTTAGACAATCTTCAAAAAGATGTTACTGATATTAAGATTGAACTTAGTGAAGTTAAAGGTGAAATTAAGCGTCTGGAGGGAAAAATTGATGGTGTCGAGAAGCGTCTGGAGGAAAAAATTGATGGTGTCGAGAAGCGTCTAGAGGAAAAAATTGATGGTGTCGAGAAGCGTCTAGAGGAAAAAATTGATGGTAGTGAGAAGCGTCTAGAGGGAAAAATTGATGGCGTGGAAAAGCGCTTAGAGAATCAAGAGTTTGTCAGTCGAGGGATTTTAGTTGCTTTAATTGTAACGATTTTAGGCGGTTTGGCTAAATTGTTTGGTTTAGTAGGAAGTCCTTAAAGAGTGCTAATTCTAAAACTGCAATTTAAAGTTAACTTGAAAAGAATAATTTTGGGGTAGCAAAAATGACTGATAAAAGTTATTATTCAGAAATAGGGGGTGATGTTAAAGGTCTTAGCGGTGATGGTGAATTTAAGGGAATTGCAGGTGATATTAGTGGCGGTGTAATCAATCAATATATTATCACCCAAAAGTCAGGAGTTGAGATTCAGGCTCAAACTTTAATTACGGTTCACCTTATTTGGGGTTAAGGAAGTTTGAAGTAGATGATAAGGATAGGTTTTTTGGGCGAGATAATTGGATTGTTGAGTTAACCGATTATTTAAAGCAAAAGAATGTTTTATTGCTTTTAGGTGCGTCGGGAAGTGGTAAGTCTTCTCTCGTGCAAGCGGGTTTAATTCCTAAGTTAAAGGATAATTTTGGCGCAAATAGATTGGTTAATTTAACTTTTGTTCCTGATGTTAATCCCTTTGA
>NZ_JASJFE010000861.1:0-5755 GCF_030067735.1 Microcystis sp. M53598_WE2
AGCGTAACATGAGCCGGCGTTGGGTTTCATGCTTCAACCCAACCTACGTTCTAATTTTAGTGAGTATCTTGTCGAAAAATCTAGCGGGGGCATTCATCCGACATTTTAGGTAAAAAAATTAATTCAGCCGGTGTTACCGCTCCTTTTTCGGTAATGATAGCGGTAATTAAAGCGGCGGGAGTAACATCGAAAGCGGGGTTATAAAAGTTAACATCTCTAGGGCAAAGGGTTGTCGTCCCCACCTGATAAATTTCGGCACGATCGCGCTGTTCGATCGGTATCCCCGTACCATCCTTAAGGGAAAAATCCACCGTCGATAGCGGCGCGGCCACATAAAAAGGCAGATTATGAGCTTTTGCCAGCACCGCAAGGGAATAGGTGCCGATTTTGTTGGCCGTGTCCCCATTGGCCGCAATGCGATCGGCCCCAACAATCACCGCATCGATCAGTTTTTGCTGCATACAGTGGGCTGCCATGCTATCGGTGATCACGGTGACGGGAATTCCCTCCCGCAGACATTCCCAGGCGGTTAATTTTGCCCCTTGCAGCCGCGGCCGGGTTTCGTCTGCATACACTTGTATTAATCTCCCCGCCGTCCAAGCGGAACGAATTACCCCTAAAGCAGTACCATAACTGGCCGTGGCTAGGGAACCAGTATTACAGTGGGTTAAAATTGTCAGTTTTTCTGGTTGCTCCGGCAGCGCCAATAAACCATGGTGACCGATCGCCCGACAGGTTTCCACGTCTTCTTTTTGGATATTTTGGGCAGTTTCAAGGAGATTTTTGGTAATTACTGCCACTTCTGGGCCACTTTCCCTGGCCACTTTTAACATTCGCTCGATCGCCCAGAATAAATTCACCGCCGTCGGCCGGGTTTGGGCTAATCGATCGGCTATTCTAGTTAAATCAGCCAGAAATTGCTCTTTCTGGTCGGTGGTAATTTCCTGCGCTCCTAAAACCATACCGTATGCAGCCGCCACCCCGATCGCCGGAGCGCCGCGGACAATCATCGTTTCGATCGCCCGGGCCATGGCTTCACTGCTGGTGATCTCAACTTCCCCATACTCCATGGGTAAACGGGTTTGATCGATCAGCCAGACTTTATTATCTTGCCAACGCACGGGATAGATCGAGTTACTCTCGCAAGTGGTTGTGGTCATAAACATTTTTAGATTGAGAATTAGCTAAATTTACCACTATAGCAGCGGCCTTTCTCCACGGCTGATCAGCAGTAAAAACTATTTTGTGTTTTTTTGTAAAAAGTAATTTTAAATACAGAAACTTTTTTTAGAATGTATAGATAAGTGACTAGGAAAAATTTAAGAATACTTTCTCACCTAGCCCGACCTTTTATACTAACCGATTAAGAGGATAATTACCGTGAAAACAGCGAAATATCCCGAAAAAATTGCCGCTCTCTGGACAACATTCCTCTTGGGAACTCTATTTCACACCCAACTGGGTTTAATGCCGCTCTTCCATGGTCAATCGATCGTCGAGAGTCATCAAACCAGCAATCTCGATCCGATTTTCTGGGGAATGTTGCTCTTTTTTTTGCTGCCAATGTTAGCGATTATCGGGGTCAATTTTAGCGAAAGTCGCTCCTTGAGAAAGGCCCATTTCTGGCTGACAATTCTCTATTCTGTCTTGAATTTAGCCCATCTGATCGCCGATCTTCTGGTCAGACCGATCGCCTGGTATCAAATCGCTCTCATGGCAATTTTATTGATCATCGGACTGATTTTAAATCTAGTTTCCTATCAATGGCTGCGGTTAGCGATCGCCAATCCCCGCCATCTCTCGGAAAGTCATTAGCAGTGCCAAGATCAAGGGGTAGCCAGTTGACTAACTGATTCAGACAAGAGGATGCCTTTTGATCTCAAGTTGGTGCTTATTAAGGCAAAAGCAAGCTTAAACCGTAGCTAAAGCGATTTTTTTTTGAAAATATAGCTTAAAAAATCCAATTAATCCCTATTATTCCCTAGATCAGTCCGTAAATTGCCCCTATTTCCTGGCCGCCGCTGCGACCACATCTCACCAAATATGGAGCTTTTTAGCTATGATGGTTCAGAAGCAAGCCAATAAAGGGAACTTTCGGGGCTTGTTATTCATCAAAAAACTCCTGATCGCAGGAGTCAAATAGACTATATAGTTCAGATTAACGGCAAATATTGGTTAATAGTAATAACGAGGTAATTATTTTGATGAAATCTCTCATTCGTTGGACAGCAACTCTTGGTTTAGTAGGAACGACAATGTTGACTTCGCTGCTGGGCAGCTATTCTAAAGCACTCGCTTTACCGGAAGAACAAATCGTCAAAACCTTGCAGTTTGTACCTGTCTTCGCTATTGCTGATGATCAAGGAGTCCCCTTAATTGCCGTGGGAGAAAAAGAACAGAAATTCACGGGAGTTTTTATCAGTCGGCAGGACGCACAAAACTTTTTTGAACGACTGAAAAAAGAGAATCCTGAAGTGGCCAGCAAAGTTAAAGTTCAGCCTGTTTCTTTGGCACAGGTCTATAAAATGCAAACCAGTCAAACCGATCAAAATCGTCTAATTATCGATTTTGTTCCCAAAGAGTCGGAAGTAGAATCAGCGAAAAAACTGCTCAGTGAAAGAGGTCAACAATATCAAGGTGGTGTACCTTTATTTGTGCCGAAAGCAGGAAAAGAGAGTAATTTTCTGGTGATCAGTCGCAATAATCAGGATTTGATTCCTTTCTTCTTTGAAAAGGCCGCCGCTTTGCAAATGGTAGAACAATATAAAAAAGCTAATCCCGCAGAAGCGGCCACGGTGAAAATTGATGTTATTCCCTTAGAAAATGTCATCGCCACCCTACAACAAAGCAACGATGAAGCTTTAACTAAAATTCTCCTCTATCCTAGCCAAGAAACGATTGATTTTATTCGGGCAAATAGCAACCAAAAGGCTCCCAACCAACCCCCGGCAAATCAGCCACGCCCTAATAATAATACCAATAATCCCCCCGCCCCCAATCGTTAAGTCTTGTGTCTGCTAGTATTTCCGGTCAAGAATTAAGTCAATGGCGACAACAGGCGATCGCCGATTTAGAGCAAGCGCAACTATCTCCGAAAGAAGTGGATATCTTTCTGCAAGCAGTGACAGATTTAGATACTCTTTCCCTGCGCTTACAATCCTTTCGCGAACGAGAAAAAATCCCCTTGAGTTATTCTTGGTCGGAAATTACTAAACGCTGGCAAAAACGCCTGCAAGCAAGGGTTCCCTTACAGTATTTGCTCGAATCGGTGGTCTGGCGTAATTTTACCCTCAAAGTCTCCCCAGAAGTCTTAATTCCTCGTCCCGAAACCGAGTTATTAATCGATATTGTTGGAGAAACCGTCAGAGGAGACGACGGGGGAATCTGGGTAGATCTGGGAACCGGTAGCGGTGCGATCGCTATTGGTTTAGCCAGTATCTTGACAAAAGCAGAGATATATGCTATTGATTACAGTCAAACGGCTTTAGCGATCGCCAAAGAAAATATCATCAATACCGGTTTTGCCGACAGAATTATCTTAAAACAGGGTTCTTGGTGGACACCCCTAGAGAAGTGGAAAGGACAGATTAGCGGTATGCTGTCCAATCCTCCCTATATTCCCAGTGCAGAAATCCTTGACTTACAAATTGAAGTGCGGGAACATGAACCCCGTTTGGCCCTCGATGGAGGTGAAGACGGATTGACCGCGCTGCGCTATCTAGTGGCCACTGCTCCCGATTATCTGCGATCGGGAGGCCTTTGGCTAGTGGAAATGAGAGCCGGTCAAGGGGAAAAAGTAGCGCAAATGCTGGAAAATCAGGGCAATTATCGACAAATTCAGATTATTAACGACCTAGCAGGTTTCGATCGCTTTGTTTTGGCCGAGCGAATTTAGCGCAATGCAGCCGCTTCGCAGTCCCGCAGCCAGAGACGCACCGCTTGGCCGATGGTGCCTTGGCTGGTTTCTAGGGGAGGTAAGGGGACTTGAGCGGGTTCAAGGGCAGCTAATTGACTGTAAACCGTCACTAATCGCCATCCTTCCCCAGTTTTAGTTAAAAATAACCAGTGATAATTCTGGAGAGTGACAGAGCGATTTTTGCCATACTGACGCTCTAAAGTCGTAAAAAAAACCTGTTGAGTGTCATCGGCAATTTGACCAGAATATTGACTGGCAGTTAAAGGTAGGGGTGTAAATTCGGGACGACCGGCAATAATCACAAAAACCGGTGTAGATAATTCTTGATCGATTTGGGAGCGGGTAATAACTCGATTAGCATAACTGGGTAAATCTGACAAGAGGCGATCGACTAAAAGATTTAAATCCTCCGGACAGCTAGAAAGAGGACGACTAACTGCTGGCAAGTTAATCCCGAAAATAACCAGTAATACAGCTAAATATCGGCTAATTCTTGACAAATTTTTGCCCATGCTACCTTTGGCTCCTCGGCACCGGTGATCGGTCGTCCAATTACTAGATAATCAGCCCCAGCTTTAAGCGCTTGGGCCGGAGTCATCACCCGACTTTGATCCCCTTTACTTGACCAGGAGGGACGAACTCCGGGACAAACTAAGAGAAAATCCTCTCCACAGACGCGACGCAATTGCGCCACTTCTTGGGGAGAACAAACCGCCCCATCAATTCCCGATTCTTTGCCCAATAATGCCAGATTTAAGGCATATTCCGATAGTTCTAGGGGAATTTTGAGGTCGAGGGCTAATTCGCGGGCGTTAAGGCTGGTTAAAACGGTGATAGCGAGAAGTTTTGGCGGCGATAGCAGGTCAGATACTGCCGCCTTAGCTGCCGTCAGTGCTTGCCGTCCGGCCGTAGCGTGGAGGGTGAGTAAATCCACTTGATAGCGACTAGCTGAACGACAGGCCCCGGCGATTGTATTGGGAATATCATGAAATTTTAGATCGAGAAAGCTCTTTTTTTGTCTTTCTTGCAGAATCCCTAGAATTTCTGCACCGCTACTGACAAATAATTCTAGTCCCACTTTCCAAAAATTGACTTCCGGCAACAGATCAAGCAGTGCGATCGCTGATTCTAAATCCGGCACATCGAGAGGAACAATAATTCGGTCTGAGTTGGTCATATTGGGGCGATAAAGTGGGGAAGTGGGGAAGTGGGGTGATGGGGGAGTGGGGGAGTGGGGAAGTGGGGACGGAGTTTCAAGGCAGTACAGCTTAAATCAGAGAAAAATCCAATCGGCAAAAGTGGCAGCCTGTCCGCAGTAAATGCCATCACGATCGATGATATTCCAAACGATCGCTTTTTCGATGCGAAATAGTTGACCATTTTTCGTGATCCTTACCCCGTGATAATCGTTGATATAGCCCTGTTTTTTGACTAAATCTAGCATTTTTTGGCGTTCTTTGGCGATTTCCTCCCCCTCTACCGTCGCTCGCGAAGGAGTTGTTAATAATTCTGGCCAAGTTAAACCCCAGAGATCGAGGGCACCGCGATTACCATAATTGAAGATCGGATTAGTTTGTGTACCGTGGGAAACCAGCACAAAAGGGGCATAAAAGAGCATTTTACTCTGTTCTTTGCCAGTACCGATCCGGGGTAAAAGCGATCGCCCGATTAATCGTTCATAATTATCCAGCAGCAATTCCGTCCAAGCTATAATAGCTAAATCTTGCCAAATTTCCATAAAATTATCTTGAAAAACCGGTTTAAGTAGGGTCTGCTGAATAAATCTAAAAACCTTGTTGGATAAGACTTTTGGACTTTTTTCCCCTCAAAAAGTGCCAG